>BQJN01000046.1 GCA_021604725.1 Lysobacteraceae bacterium
GCCGAGCGGAACATAGAGTTGCTTGTGCGCGTCCAGCGTTACGGAGTCGGCATGCTGAATGCCAGCCAACAAATCACGGTGTGTGTCGGAGAACAGCGTCGGTCCGCCCCAGGCGGCATCGACGTGGAAGTGACAATCGAGTTCCGCACAAACCTCGCCGAGTTGGACCAGTGGGTCGACGTTGCCAGTTTCGGTGGTGCCGGCGATGCCGACTACAGCAAGTACCTTAACGCCTTGTTTGGCCAGCCGCTTGCCTTCTTTGAGGACGAGCTCAGGGCGGACCTTGTGCGAACTGTCGATAGGAATCGTACAAATGGCACGCCGGCCAAGCCCCAGCACGTTCGCGGCTTTGGCCAGGGAATAATGGCCGAGCTCTGAGACCAGGATGGCCACGTCGTCGTAACCGTAATGGGCCAGGCCGCGATGCAAGCCTTCTTCATCCACACCAGCAAAACCGTCGCCGGCACTGAGCGCTCGATTGCGAGCCACCCACAGCGAGGTGACGTTGGCGATGGTGCCGCCGGAGCAGAATGCGCCCAGCCCGGTCCTCGGGTTCTGCATGTGCTCATCGTAAAACGCTTCCTCGCAGCCATAGACCAAATGGTGCAACATGCCCAGCACCTGCCGTTCCAGCGGCGTCATTGCCTTGGCCGTCTCGGTCTTTACCACGTTTTGATTCAGCGCCACCATCATCTTGCTGAGCGGGACCATGAAGTAGGGCAACGCTGAGGTCATGTGGCCGATGAAGCGCGGCGACGAGGTATGCACCGATTCGGCGACCACGCTCTTGAGCAGGAACTCGGTGTGGTCTGAAACAAAGCGCGGCTCTTCAGGCACTGTGGCTCGGGCGAAATCCGATTCGATATCAGCCAGAGCGCGATTGGTAGCCACAATGTGCTCGGCGAGAAAACCGCGCAGGTTGCCGGAAATCTCGCGCTCGATTCGACTCAGTGTCGAGTCGGGAGCCTCGGGCGTCGAAAAGATGCGGTGGAGGCTGTCTAGGTTGGCCTTCGCCCTACGTCGTTTTGTCATGCGGGCGTTCCTGTCGGGCGTCCCTAAATGGACTTGGTCCGCCCACCATCCACGGCCAGGCTGACGCCATTGACGTAGCCGGCGGCGGGGGAGGCGAGGAAGGCGATGACACTGGCCAATTCTGACGGGTCGGCGAAACGGCGCAGCGGGACCTGACCTTTCATTTGCTCGATGACCGTGTCGCGATCGGCATTTTTCGCTTTGTTATCAATGATTTGTTCGAGCCGGTCGGTTGAGGTGAAGCCTGGCAGCACGTTGTTGACGGTGATTGCATCAGGGCCTAGCTCATTGGACAAGGTCTTGGCCCAGGCAGCGACCGCACCGCGAATGGTGTTGGAGACACCAAGGCCCGGAATCGGTTCACGCACCGAGGTGGAGATGATGTTGATGATACGACCGTAGCCGGCCTCTCGCATGCCTCGAACCGTGGCCTTGACCAATAACTGGTTACACAGCAAGTGCCGTTTGAAGGCTTCCACGTATTCTTCGATTTCCGCCTCGTGCGCACTGCCACCGGGCGGGCCGCCCGTGTTGTTGATCAGAATATGCACCGGGCGGTCGGCAGCCCAGTTGTGAACGCGTTGACCGACCGACTCAGGCTCACTGAAGTCGACGCAAATATAGCTGTGATCGCCGCCGCCCAATTCCTCGACCCGCTGCTGCAGCAGGGACTCGTCGCGCGCCACCAGAGTGACATAGGCACCCATGTCGACCAGTTGCTGTGCGCTGGCCCAGCCGATACCGCGGGTGGAGCCGCAGACCATGGCGTGTTTGCCGGTGAGGTCAAGGTTCATCATTGCTTGGGCTCCTTAGAAGTCGGCGCTCCCCGGAACGCGGGGGTAGGGGATGACGTCGCGGATGTTCTGCATGCCGGTGATGTAGCTGACCAGGCGCTCAAAGCCCAGCCCGAAACCGGAATGCGGAACAGTGCCGTAGCGGCGCAAATCGCGATACCAGTACAGACCTTCAGCTTCGATGCCAAATTGCTTGATGCGTTGATCGAGCACATCGAGGCGTTCCTCGCGTTGCGAGCCGCCGATGATCTCGCCGATGCCCGGGGCCAGAACGTCCAGCGCTGCGACGGTCTTGCCGTCATCGTTCAAGCGCATGTAAAAGGCCTTTATCTCTTCCGGGTAGTTCATGACCACGACCGGGCGCTTGAAGTGTTGCTCGGTAAGGTAACGCTCATGCTCGGTTTGCAGGTCCAATCCCCACTGCACCGGGAATTCGAACTTCTTGCCTGACTTGGCGAGAATATCGATCGCTTCGGCGTAATCGAGTCGCTTGAAGCTCTTGTCGGCAAACTTCTCCAGACGGTTTATGGCCTGAGGTTCAATGTGCTTGGCGAAGAACTCCATGTCGTCGCGGCACTCGTTCAGTACGGCGGCGAACACATACTTGAGGAAATCCTCAGCCAGATCGGCGATGTCGTTAAGGTCGGCAAAGGCCACTTCCGGCTCAATCATCCAGAATTCGGCCAAATGGCGTGTGGTGTTGGAGTTCTCGGCCCTGAATGTAGGTCCAAAGGTGTAACACTTGCTCAGTGCCTGACAGTAGCCCTCAACGTTGAGCTGGCCAGAAACCGTCAAGTACGCTTCTCGCCCAAAGAAATCCTTGGAAAAGTCGGCTTCACCTTTGTCGTTGCGAGGTGTGTTGACCATGTCCAGCGTGCTGACTCGGAACAGGTCACCGGCCCCTTCGCAATCGCTGGCTGTAATGATCGGGGTGTTGACCCAAAAATAGCCGCGCTCGTGAAAGTAGCGGTGGATGGCCTGCATGGCATGGTGGCGCACGCGGCTGACCGAACCGAAGGTGTTGGTTCGCGGTCGCAGGTGCGCAACTTCGCGCAGGAACTCGAAGCTATGGCGCTTGGCTTGAATCGGGTAGGTATCCGGATCATCGACCCAGCCGACCACTTCAATGCTTTGCGCCTGAATTTCCAGCGACTGGCCACGGCCTTTGCTCTCGACCACGGTGCCTTTGCAAATCAGGGAACAACCACTGGTCAGCTTCTGGATTTCGTTGGCGTAATTGGGTAGTTCGGCATCGGCCACCAGTTGCAGCAACAAGGGCGTAGAGCCATCGTTGACATGGATAAACGAAAACCCGGCCTTGGAGTCGCGACGTGTGCGCACCCAGCCCCGCACGGTGGCTTGTTCACCGGCGGCAATCTCACCACTCAATACTTGCTTGACGCTGACCACCGTCATCGCCTGTTCCTCTTGAAATAAAGCCGACCATGATAGCGGATTGCGTGTTGGGTGTGCGAGCCTGTTGCGTATTCAGGTCTGCGCGTGCCGTGTGGGGTGCCTGCACTAACGGGGCTCACCCTGGCACATGGAAGTGTCAGCTTTTTCAACGTGTTGAAAAAGAAGGGTTTCAATGACCGCGCTCCTTGAAACCCGTGTCCGTGTTGGCCATGGAGGGCCAATCATGGACAAAAACTCAGTACAAAACCCGCGCGCGAATCGTGCCCGGAACTTGTTTCAGTGCATCCAGCAATCCCGCGTCGCTGCTTTCAATGTCCATCACCACATAACCAATCGCGGGATCTGTTTGCAGGTACTGCGCCGCGATGTTGGCGCCACGGTCTGAAAATATGCGGTTGATCCGCTCCAATACGCCGGGTTGGTTGTGGTGAATATGCAGGATGCGTGTAGCCCCGGCGTGGTCAGGCAGTGAGACCTGTGGAAAGTTAACGGCCGATTCGGTGGAGCCATTGTTCGAATACTTGATCAGCTTGCTGGACACCTCACGGGCGATATTGACCTGTGCCTCTTCGGTGCTGCCGCCGATATGCGGGGTCAGGATGACGTTGTCGAAACGCTGCAACGGCGACTCAAAGCGTTCATCGTTGGACTTGGGCTCGGTCGGAAACACATCCACGGCCGCACCGCCGATGTGGCCGCTTTCCAGTGCGTCTGCCAAGGCGTCGATGTCTACCACGGTGCCGCGCGAGGCGTTCACTAAAAAGGCGCCCGCTGGCATCTTCGCCAGATGCTCTGACTTGATCAGCTCATGCGTGGCTGGCGTTTCAGGTACATGCAGGCTGACCACATCGGATTCGGTCAGCAGCTGGTCCAGCGATTCTACGGTTTGCGCGTTACCCAGCGGCAGTTTGTTTTCGATGTCATGAAACAGCACGCGCATGCCCATACTCTCGCCCATGATACCCAGCTGCGTTCCGATGTGGCCGTAGCCAATGACACCGAGAGTTTTGCCTCGCACTTCACGTGATGCTTTGGCATTTTTATCCCACTCACCTCGATGCGCCATCGCGTTGCGGCGTGGAATGCCGCGAAACATCATGATGATTTCTGCCAGCACCAGCTCGGCGACGCTGCGCGTGTTGGAAAAGGGTGCGTTGAAGACCGGAATGCCCAACTCTCGTGCCGCCTCAATATCGACCTGATTGGTGCCGATACAAAAGCAGCCGATGGCGGCCAGCTTCGGTGCATTTTCCAGCACCTCGCGGGTCAGTTGTGTGCGGGATCGAATGCCTATGAAATGGGCATCTTCGAGTGCCTGATGCAGATCATCACCGGTCAGTGCGGTGCGATGGGTACGCACTTCGTTGTAACCATCCGAGCGCAGCGCCTGAACCGCTACTTCGGAGATGTTTTCAGCCAGGACAATGCCAATTTTGTCCTTTGCCAGGGAAAAGTTCATGTGGGGCTCGTGGAAAGATAAGGAGGTTAAACGAATGCTACCGCGACACGTGTTTGGATAACACCCCAATGTGCATGCCAATTCCCGGTCCAACAGGGTTCTAACTGTGCACGGCAACCGCTACACTCCGCGCCATGGACTACATGGTTTACAAGTTTGGTGGCAGCTCCCTGGCGGATGCTGACTGCTATCGCCGGGTGACGGCGATTTGTGCCGATGCGACGCAGCCGCTGGCGGTGGTGGTGTCGGCGATGGGCGGCATGACCGACGCTCTGTTGGCGTTGGTTGAAAAGGCGGTGATGGGCGAGTCTACGACCACCGACCTTGAGACCATCGCCACGCGTATCCAAACCTGTACCGATGCTTTGGGTGTAGAGCCGTTGGATCTAAGCCAGGATCTTGCAAAGGTTGGCTGTGTGCTGGATGCCGCGCGCCTGACAGGTATCGCCGGCCAGGAAGTCAAAGATCTGGTCAGCGGCTGTGGCGAGCTTTGGTCGGTGCAACTTCTGGTGGCGTCACTCAAAGCCAACGGCATTGACGCCTTGCCGGTGGATGCACGGGATGTTCTGGTCGCCCAGCCCGGGCCGTTGGGTGTTGAGATTGACTGGCAACGTTCTGCCGACAATATCGAGCCGATCGCCGCGCAGCGTCGCTGTCTGGTGGTGACCGGATTCATTGCCCGTAAACCGGATGGCAGCGCAACCACGCTGGGCCGCAATGGCAGTGATTACTCGGCCACCGCATTCGGGCGCTTGCTAGGTGCCCGTCAGGTGCATATTTTCACCGATGTAGACGGCATGATGAGCGCTGATCCGCGCCTGGTGCCTGACGCGCGTGTGCTCGCTCAGGTCAGCTACAGCGAGGCCATGGAGTTGGCCTATTTCGGCGCTGGTGTGCTTCACCCTCGAACCTTGCAACCTGCTATGGGGCAGGGCATTGAGGTGCTGGTACGCAACACCTTTAACCCAGATACGCCCGGGACCAGGGTGGCAGCGGGTAGCGATGATGAGTTTTCCATCAAAGGCATTACGGCGGTTCGCTACATGGCTTTGATTGCAGTTGAAGGCAGCGGCATGATGGGGGTGCCCGGTATTGCCCGTCGCTTGTTTGGGGCTTTGAAGCGCGGTGACATCTCTGTGGTGATGATTTCGCAGGCCAGCTCTGAACAGTCGATCTGTCTGGCGGTCAATGAAGCAGACTCTGAGCGTGCGGTGGAGTTGATTGAGGATGAGTTTTCGCACGAGTTGACGCGTGGGCAACTGCAAGGTATCGGTGTGCATACTGGCCAAAGCGTGGTGGCAGCGGTCGGTGACGCCATGGTCGGGCAGCCTGGTGTGGCAGCACGATTTTTTGGTGCCTTGGCCAATTCTGGCGTCAACGTTCGTGCAGTGGCGCAGGGCTCATCGGAACGCAATATTTCCGCGGTGATTGATGATGCCCAAACGCAACGGGCGATTCGCGCCATTCATGCCGCCTACTACTTGTCACCGCAAACCCTGTCTATCGGTGTGATTGGCACCGGGCATGTTGGTGGTGCATTGGTCGATCAGCTGTTGGCGGCCAGTGAACGCTTGCAACGCCGCGGTATTGATTTGCGGGTGCGTGGTCTGTTGCGGAGCCAGCTGATGTGGCTGGGCGACCAGCTGCCGGTCAATACCTGGCGCAAGATTCAGGTCGAACAAGCGTCAGACGCCGATATCGAAGGGTTCATCGAGCATGTTCATGCAGAGCACCTGCCGCATGCCGTGGTCATCGACTGCACGGCCGACGACGACATTGCCGACCAGCATGCGCTGTGGCTGGCGCGCGGCATTCATGTGATCACGCCCAACAAAAAGGCCCAAGCTGGCCCTGGCGCTCGCTTTCAGGCTTTGCGCCTGGGGCAAACTGCTGGTCGCAGCCATTACCTGTACGAGACCACGGTGGGGGCGGGCTTGCCGGTGATCCAAACCTTGCGTGACCTGGTCGAGACCGGCGACCGCGTGCGCTCGGTAGAGGCCATTCTATCGGGCACGCTGGCTTATCTGTTCAATCGCTATGACGGATCGGTGCCATTTTCTACCCTGGTCGAACAGGCCTGGCAGCAGGGGTACACTGAACCCGACCCCAGAGACGACTTGTCAGGTATGGATGTGGCGCGAAAACTGATGATTTTGCTGCGAGAAATCGGTCAGGACGTTGAGCTTGACCAGCTTCAGTTGAGTGCTGCGGTGCCGGTTGATGCGACCGGGTCTGCACAGGAATTTGTCGCCAATCTGAGCCAACACGATGCCGCTTTCGCCGAGCAATTTGAGCAGGCTCGCGCCAACGGCCAGGTGCTGCGTTATGTCGCGCGTTGGACAGAAGGTGGCGCTGCCAGTGTCGGGCTGGAAGCGGTGGATGCCGATCACGCCATGGCCAGATCCGCCCTGACCGATAACGTCATCCGTTTTTCAACTGACCGCTACTCGGCCAACCCTCTGGTGGTGCAGGGGCCGGGAGCCGGGCCTGAAGTGACGGCAGGCGGTGTGTTTGCCGTCGTGCTGCGTTTGTGCACCGCATTGGGAGCTCGCCCATGATTACTCGCAATGTCGCCACGGCATTTGCGCCAGCCAGCGTCGGCAATGTAGCCGTGGGCTTCGATTTGATTGGTCAGGCCATCGCCGGTGTCGGTGATCGCGTGACTGTGCGAGTCACTGAGCAACCCGGTGTCAGCATTGTTGATATCAGCGGGACAGTAACCGATCTGCCGAGAGTGGCTGAGGCCAATACCGCTGGCGCTGCAGCGATTCACTTCAGTACCGAGTTGAGCCTGGATGTCGGGCTTGAACTGTCGTTGCATAAGGGCATTCCGTTGGGCTCTGGGATGGGTGGTTCAGCCGCCTCCGCAGTCGCCGCCGTGGTGGCAATCAACGGCCTGCTTGAACGGCCATTGCCGCGCCACGCCCTGTACGAGTCGGCGATGGCCGGTGAGTTTGTCGCCAGCCAGGCTGAACATGGTGACAATGTGGTGGCTTGTTTGCTGGGCGGCATCGCGCTGGTCGGGCCTGATGGGCCGATCCCTATTCCGGCACCCAAGGGCGTGTATTGCACACTGGTGCATCCAGACCTGGTGATTCGAACCGAGGATGCCAGGGACTGCCTGCCAGCGAGCATACCGCTTGAGCAGGTCATTACCCAGCAAGGGCATCTGGCTCGCTTCATCGTGGGCTGTGAACGCGGTGATCTGGAGTTGATCCGCACTTCGCTGATTGATGATCTGATCGAGCCGGCGCGGGCACATTTGATTCCCGGCTTCGATGCGGTCAAGAAAGTCGCAATGGACAGTGGCGCTTTGGGTTGCTCCATATCCGGCGCCGGCCCCAGCGTATTTGCCTGGTTCGTCGGTGCAAAGGCCGCGCAATCGGCCGGTGAGGGTATGCGCAAGGCATTCGCTGATGCCGGCTTGAGCTCACAGGTTTATGTGTCGTCACTGGATGCTCCTGGCGCCGTGGTGGAGCCCTCATGAAATTCGTCAGCACCCGAGGCGGGCCAGCCGTCTCAATCGACGATGCATTGCTGGCAGGACTGGCGAATGATGGCGGTCTGTATGTGCCGATGCAGTTTCCGCGACTGCCGTTGTCTGCGTTTGATCAAGCGAAGAGTATCGATCAGGTTGCGACTTGTTTGTTGGCGCCATTTTTCGCCGACTCGACTTTGGTCGATGAATTGCCCGAAATTTGTCGTGAGGTTTTCGACTTTCCGGCCCCGACCAAACTGACCGGTCGCTCAGACCTGCGTCTACTTGAGTTGTTTCACGGACCAACGGCCGCGTTTAAGGACTTCGGTGCGCGTTTCCTGGCCGCCTGCCTCAAGCGTTTGCAGGCACAGGCTACGGTATTGGTCGCCACCTCTGGGGATACCGGTGGCGCAGTCGCGGCTGCATTTGCCGGCGATCAGTCGCTACGCGTGGTTGTGCTGTATCCGAAGGGGATGGTGTCGCCGCGACAGGAACATCAACTCACCTGTTGGCCGGATAACATCGTCAGTTTACGGGTCAATGGAGATTTCGATCAGTGTCAGGCGCTGGCCAAACAGGCCTTTGCTGACCCTGAACTTAAACAAGCCAGTCTGACCTCCGCCAACAGCATCAGTATCGGCCGACTATTGCCGCAGATGAGTTACTACGCGCTGGCCAGCCTGCAGTGTCTGCGTGAACGCGGCAAGAACGCCAATTTTGTGGTGCCCAGTGGCAATCTTGGCAATGCTCTGGCGTGCATTTGGGCACGGCGCTGTGGCTTGCCAATCGATCAGATTGTATTGGCGACCAATGCCAATCGAGCCATTCCGGTCTATGTGGACAGCGGTCGCTGGCAGCCACGGCCTACCGTGTGCACGCTGGCCAATGCGATGGATGTCGGCAATCCGTCGAATATGGAACGGCTGCGGCATCTTTTTCCGGAGTCGGAAGACCTGGACAACGTACGTGCCTTCGCGGCTGACGACATTGCGATCAAGAAACAAATTTGTTGGGCTGATGTGGAGCTGGGCGAGGTGGTTTGCCCGCATACCGCGACGGCGCTTAATGCCTATCAGCAGTTGCGCGACCAAAACACCGACTGGATTGTTGTTGCGACCGCTCACGCCGCTAAATTTGAAGACACGGTCGAGGCTTTGGTTGGCCGCAGCGTTGAGGTACCGCCGGCCCTGGCTGAACTGCTCGAGCGGCCCAGCAAAAAGGTCGACATTGAACCTACCCTGGACTCGTTGCGGACCTGGATCATGACATGAATTCTTCCCACAAGCTGACGGGCGCACTGAAAGCGCGCTGCCCGAACCTGCGGTTGACTACCGAGGCGGAAGTCTGTGCTCGTCTCGGCAAGGATTGGAGCATCGCGCCAAGCGGCCGGCCGGCGGCTGTGGTGTGGCCGGACAACACCGACGAGGTGGTCGCGATCGTACGTGCCGCCAACGAATTGGGCTTGAGCCTGGTGCCATCCGGTGGGCGTACCGGTCTCAGCGGTGGTGCTACCGCAGCCGATGGTGAGGTGGTGGTGTCAATGGACCGCTTCAATGCCTTGAGCTCGGTTCAGCCGGCGGGTCGATTGATTGATGCCGGTGCGGGCGTGGTGACAGCGCAGTTGCAGGCACAGGCGGCCGACGACGGATTTTTCTACCCGGTCGACTTCGCCTCCTCAGGGTCGAGCCAGGTTGGTGGCAATATCGCGACCAACGCCGGCGGCATTCGAGTGTTGCGTTACGGTATGACGCGCGATTGGGTAGCTGGTCTTGAAGTAGTGACCGGAACAGGTGAGGTGTTGTCGCTGGGTCGTGGCCTGGTCAAAGATGCGACCGGCCCGGACTTGAAGCAGTTAATGATCGGCTCGGAGGGGGTGCTGGGCATCATCACCCAGACTCGGATGCGAGTGACATCGCAGCCACCGAATCAACAGGTGGTGCTGCTGGCCCTATCCAGTATTGACGCGGTGTTGCCGCTGTTCGCGGCTTGCAGGCGTCACCTTCAACTATCAGCTTTTGAATATTTTTCAGACACTTGCGTTGATTACTTGCTCAATCATCGAGATTTGGCACGGCCCTTAGACGATGCGGCCGAGCACTATGTGCTGTTGGAAGCGGACGAGGACGAAGCGGCCGTTTTGGCGTTGTTTGAACACGCCGCCGAGCAAGACTGGGTGGTTGACGGGGTGATTAGTCAGTCCAAGGCGCAAGCCGAAGAGCTGTGGCAATACCGCGAAGGCATCAGCGAGTCATTGGCGCCGATGCGGCCCTATAAAAACGACGTCGTAGTGCCGGTGTCTGAGGTGGGTCGCTTCCTGACAGAACTGGACAAGCTGGTTGCGGAACAGTACCCGGATTTTTCCACTGCCTGGTTTGGGCACGTTGGTGACGGCAACCTGCACCTCAATATTTTGCCTCCAAAGGGCATGGCACATTCGGACTTCTCACGTGAGTGCCAGCGCGTCAACGAACTGGTGTTTGCTCTGGTCGACCAATTGGGTGGCAGTATTTCTGCCGAACATGGTATTGGCACCTTGAAGCGTCCCTATTTGCATCACTCGGTATCGACCACAGAAATCAGCCTGTTAGGTGCGCTAAAAGCCCAGCTCGATCCGAATGGAATACTCAATCCCGGCAAATTGATCCCGGACCACGGCTGACCATCGACACTGGTGAACGACCGGCGTCGCCCCCATTGTTGATGCCATGTCGACATCCTATTTGCCTCGTTCAAGCTTTCCGCCCGTGGTGCGCGCCTTACTCATCGCCAACGGCATTGCCTACCTGATCCAGGTCTTGCAGCCAGGTTTGCTTGAGTGGTGGTTGGCATTGTGGCCGCTGGACGCACCGGAGTACGCGCGTGGCTATGGTGCCATGCCGCAGTTTGAGATCTGGCAGGTCGTCAGTTACGGCTTCCTGCATGGTGGTTTCACCCACCTTTTCTTCAACATGTTTGCGCTTTGGATGTTCGGCAGTGCGATTGAGCAGGCCTGGGGATCGAAACGCTTTGCGCAGTACTATTTCGTCTGCGTCATTGGTGCAGCTCTGGTGCAACTGGCAGTGGTGTCGACGCCGGCGGGTGGCTTGCCTGTGCCTACCGTTGGTGCCTCTGGCGGTGTGTTTGGTTTGCTGTTGGCATTCGGCATGACCTATCCGAACCGGGTCATCATGTTGCTGGTGCCGCCGATTCCAATGAAGGCCAAGTACTTCGTTTTGATCTATGGTGGCTTGGAACTGCTGTTTGGGGTGTCGGGTCCGAGCGACGGTATCGCTCACTTTGCTCACCTTGGTGGCATGGCCTTTGGCTTCGCGTTGATTCAATACTGGCTGTACAGCGGACGAGCCAGACGCGATAGGCAATAGCGGCGAGCCAGGCACGCGTCAGGCCATCCCTGGCCTGTTGTGTATTCGCTCTCAATCAGCGCGCAATCCGGGTGCGATGGCATCGATGGTGATGCGGTCACGGTCTCGCATGATGCGCATTGTGAACTCATCACCAGGGTCGACGCTGCGTAGTTGTCGCATCACATCGCGTGGTGTTTCTACCGGCTCGTCTTCGACATCAATGATCACATCGCCGCCGCGCAGGTCGATGGTGTCCAGGCCGTCAGCGGCCACCACCAACACACCTGAGTCGGTGCCAAAATAGCGCCCCAGATCGGGGTTAAGCTCGCTTAGTTCCAGGCCTTGCCAGCCGCGGCCCAGCACCATGAAATCTGGAATCGCCAGCACCGGTGCGACTGGTGCGACCGGGGCCGAGGGCGGAACCGGAGCGCTCGGCATGACCTGAAATGACCAGTTTTGTGCGGCGTCAGCGGCCAACTCTGCGTATTGCTCGGCAAAGTCTTGCCACTGCTCGCCGAACGCTTCCCATTCTTCAGAATAAAACTGCCAGTCACCCTCATGAAACTCGATGTCGCCATCGCCGAACGGGGCACGTGGCGCGATCACCGCAAAGTCGCTCCGGTTCATGGTCCTGGCCTCAAGTTCAGCTTCCATCTCATCGCCATTGCGAAGGTAAGTGAGCGTAACGACGTCGCCTTCCTCAAGCTCACCGATCAAGGCATTGGCTTCGGCCAGCGCGACCTTGGCGTACTTTTGATCGTCGACGCGTTCGCCGTTGACCGCAACAATTTGGTCGCCAGTTTTCAGTCCCGCCTCAGCGGCGGCGCTGCCCGGCGTCACGCCAGCCAGTCGAACACCATTGCTGTCAGTATCTTCAGACATGACGATACCGATCACGGCGCGGTTACCGAATGAATAGCTGTAGCCGAATGATCGATCGCGCAATTCGCGTTGCCGTTCACTCATCTCACGTTGTCGTTCAGTCATTGCCCGAGCGCGTTCCTGGGCCTCTTGTCGCCGTTCCTGAGCTTCAAGCCGTGACAAGTCGGCCAGTGTTCGCGCGGCTTCGCGAGCCTCTTCCTGGGCTTGTCGCAGCGCTTCTCGCGCACGTTCCAGTTCTTCAGCTTCAACATCAGCATAGGCCGGCGTTGTTGTTATCAGTAGCACCATCAGGCACCCAAATAATCGTTTCATCATCAATTCCTCATTGTTCGAAGTTTGGCATCGCAGCGAACGGGCGGCGCCTGGCCCGCGTACCGCTTTGCCGTTAGAGAATCCTCGGTTGTTCAAATCCTGCACCGGGGTCGGTGACGCTGACCAGATGGCTCATCAGAGCCACACGTTGCTGCCATAACAGACGTTGTTGTGTTCGCCCGCTGGCCATCACCAATTGCGAGTCAACACTGGCGATCAGGTCTTCAATTTCGGCCGCAGCCATGGCGCGGTCCGCACGACTCACTCTTGGTGCCAGTTGCACGCGTTGTTCGTAATACTGAGATGCTGCCATCAACTGTTGAATTTCGACCGTATCGTTGGGTTGCGGCGGCATCACGCTTGAAATGAATACTGCGAGAAGCAAACTGGCGACCGCACTCAAGCTACGCACCCAACTGGCCGGCACAGTCCTTCGTTTGCGCTTTTCAAGCCCGGCGGCAATCGCCTGCCACTGATCCTGCGGGCAATCCAGTTGCGGCAGGTCACGCAAGGCTTGTGCGATGCTGGGGTCTTGGTTGTTCATGATGTTTGTGGACATAAGTCAAATCCTGCCTCGTATTCGAGACCTGAGCGCATCGCGGCGTGGCCACGAGCGACCTGTGATTTGGAGAAGCTGGTTGAGCGGTTCATCATCTTGCCGATTTCGGCATGGGTATAGCCTTCGACGTCATGCAGCCAGATCACGGCTCGTGTGGTCGCCGGAAGCTGGCTATAGGCTTGATGTATATCAATGCCGTGACTGGTCTGACTGACATGGCTGGGTAACTGGTTTTCGAGCAGGTCGGACATGCTCATTTCGCCTTTGCGTCGACCTCGTTTGCGCAAGGCTGAAAGTGCGGTATTGACCGCTACCTGACGCAGCCATCCCCAGAACGGCGCATCGCCGCGATAGCGATCCAGTTTCGACAGGGCCTTGATAAAGACATCCTGCACCACTTCCTGGGCGTCATCCGGGCACTGCATGAATCGATAGGCCAGCGTGTAGACCGGCCGTTGGAACAAACGATAGAGCTGCTCACAACTGCTCGTGCAGCCCCTGGCGGCTTGCTCGATCAGCTGAGCGTCAACATCTATGGCGAAAGAAGAGTTCATCACTGCCTATAGACTCTACACTGGTGCAAAGGGTCGCAGGCGGCACGAAAAAATCTTTTGGCGGCGATGCTGGTACTTGTTGCGGTGATCGGGTAGAATCCGCCGGCTGCCAGCAATGGCAGTGAGTTTTACTCCTTGCTTCACCGCGATTAGACGCCGCGGGAAGCCTTATTTGTCCAAGAGGAACTAACATGCGTCATTATGAAGTCGTGTTCCTGGTCCACCCGGACCAGTCCGAGCAGGTGCCTGCCATGCTCGATCGCTACCGTGAGATCATTGAGTCTCGTGGTGGTGCCATCCATCGCAACGAAGATTGGGGCCGCCGCCAACTGGCTTACCCGATTCAAAAGCTGCACAAAGCGCACTATGTCATGCTCAACATTGAGTGCAACACCGAAGCGCTGGAAGAATTGCAGTCTGCTTTCCGATTCAACGACGCTGTTTTGCGTCACATGTTCATTCGTCGTGAAGAAGCGCTGACCGAAGCGTCTTTGATCATGCAGGCGAAAGAAGAGAAGAATCGGTCTGAAGATTCAGATCGCCGCCGTCGTGATGATCGCCCGGAACGTAAAGAAGAAAGCTCCGAGCGTGCGGATAACGACAGCGATACCGAAGACAAAACTGCTGAAGAAGAAACTTCAGCTACTGAAGAGGAGTAGTTGCAATGGCTCGTTTTTTCCGTCGACGCAAGTTCTGCCGTTTTACCGCTGAAGGCGTAAAAGAGATTGATTACAAAGATCTCAACACCCTGAAAGCTTACATCGGCGAGACCGGTAAAATCGTACCCAGCCGCCTGACCGGGACCAGTGCCCGTTATCAGCGCCAGCTGGCCACTGCAGTGAAGCGCGCTCGTTACCTGGCGCTGCTGCCGTACACCGACAACCACTGATCGGGAGTGCCATCATGCAACTGATTCTTCTTGAAAAAGTCGCCAACCTCGGCAACCTCGGTGACCTGGTCACCGTCAAGCCCGGTTATGGCCGTAACTATCTGGTACCTCAAGGCAAGGCGGTTCCCGCCACCAAGGCCAACGTTGAGGAATTTGAAAAACGTCGTGAAGAGCTGATGGCTCGCGAAGCTGAGTCGCTCAACGCCGCTGTAGCCCGTCGCGACGCAATCGCTGATCAATCGATCACCATTCGCGCCAAGGCTAGCCCAGAAGGGCGTCTGTACGGTTCGATTGGTCCTCGCGAGATCGCCGAAGCGCTGACCGATGCCGGCTACGCAGTCGTCAAGGCTGAGGTGGTCATGAGTGAAGGCGCGCTGCGTCGCATTGGCGAGTACAAGATCGACCTGCGTCTGCATGCTGACGTTGAATGTCAGGTCACGCTGGAAATCTCTGAAGAAGAGTAAGCTCTGAGCCCGGCTGGGCTCGGCAGAAAATGAAACGCGAAACTGGCCTGCCGGTTTCGCGTTTTTTTATGCTGGTAACGAAAGTCGAGGGCCATCGGTTTTAAACTGGCCGCAACTCTGCCAGAATTCCGCCATCTATTCGTGTTTCAATTGCACAGTAAGTGGGTGAGCGCTGCGGAGGGCTGTTGAGTCCATAACCTCGCGCTCTGGCGTAGCGTGCTGCAAACATCCCAGGCTGACGATCAATCTATGGCGCAGACGAAAAAGAAGAACTTTGCTGACGGGGCCAACGTTCCGCCACACTCCATCGAAGCCGAACAAGCCGTACTGGGCGGCTTGATGCTGTCAACCGAGGCCTGGGACCGCGTCGCCGACAGGATTGTCGAAGAGGACTTCTATACGCATCAACATCGCTTGATCTTCAGAGCCATTGCTGTGCTGCAGGATCAAAACAAACCCAGCGATATGATCACTGTCGGTGAGACCTTCGAGGCTGAGGGCAAGCTGGAAGAAATTGGTAGCGTGGCGTACTTGACCGAACTGGCGTCAAATACCCCCAGTGTCGCCAACATCGCAGCCTACGCAGATATCGTTCGCGAAAAGTCGATCCTGCGTCGTTTGATTGATGTTGGGCACACCATTGCTCACGACGGCTATCAGCCTGAAGGACGAAATTCTTCGGAACTGCTTGAGGGTGCTGAAAAGGCGGTCTTTGAGATCAGAGAAGCTGGTGCCAAGAGGGGTGGTGATTTCGTGTCCATCCGCGAGGGCGTGCGTCAGGCCTTTGCCAACCTCGAGTACCTGTATGAGCTCGAAGGTGGCGTGACCGGTGTGGCCAGTGGCTTTCGCGACTTCGATGAAAAGACAGCTGGTTTGCAACGCGGCGACCTGGTGATCGTTGCCGGACGACCATCCATGGGCAAAACATCATTTGCCATGAACCTGGCCGAGAACGCCGCCATCAAATGCAAAACCAGCGTTGCCGTGTTCAGTATGGAAATGTCGGCCGTGCAGTTGGTTACGCGCATGATTTCGTCCCTTGGGCGCGTCAATCAGCACCGGCTGCGCACCGGTGATTTGCTGGACGAAGACTGGCCCCGCATCACCTCGGCGATGAACTTGTTGACCGAGACCAAAATATTTATCGATGAAACACCGGGCTTGTCGCCGCTGGAGCTGCGTACGCGGGCCCGCCGTCTGAAGCGCGATCATGATCTGGGCATGATCGTGGTCGACTACCTGCAGCTGATGTCGGTGCCAGGCAACACCGAGAACCGCGCCACCGAGATCTCCGAGATTTCTCGATCGCTCAAGTCGCTGGCACGCGAGCTCAACGTACCGGTGATTGCCTTGTCACAGCTGAACCGCAGCCTTGAGCAGCGACCGAACAAGCGTCCCATCATGTCCGACCTTCGCGAGTCCGGCAGTATCGAGCAGGACGCCGATGTTATCGCCTTTATTTACCGTGATGAGGTGTATAACCCCGAATCGCCAGACAAAGGCAAGGCCGAGATCATTATTGGCAAGCAGCGAAATGGCAGTACCGGGACGGTGCCGCTGACCTTTCAAGGTCAATACACTCGCTTTGACAACTTCACTAGTGATGTCTTTATTTCCGGTGACGCCGAATGAGTCGATTCACTCGAGCAACGGTGAATGTATCGGCACTGCGACATAACCTTGAGAGGGTGCGTGCCCTGGCGCCGGGTCGCAAGGTCATGGCGGTGGTTAAAGCCAATGCATACGGCCACGGCTTGGCCGATGTCGCCCACGCATTGTCAGCTGCCGACGCCTACGCCGTGGCAACGGTGCAGGAGGCTAGAGATCTGCGCGGTGCCGGTGTCGACGGGCGAATCATCCTGCTGGAGGGCATCCACCGGGCTGATGATTTAAGCACTGTGTCTGAGCTGGATCTGGACATGGTGGTGCACGATCACTCGCAGATTAAATTTCTGAGCAACGAATCCAAACTCAGAGGGGTCAGGGTCTGGCTAAAATTTGACACAGGCATGAATCGCCTTGGCTTCCATGCTGATGAGCTACCCAACATCTACCAGACCTTGCGCAACTGCCCGGCGGTGGCCAAGGAGATCTACTTGATGAGTCACCTGGCCTGCGCGGATGAACCCGACAACGAGCATACCCGGGCCCAAATTGAACGTTGGCATCAAGCGATGCGCGGCTATGCGGGCGAGAAGTCGCTGGCAAATTCGGCGGGTATCCTGGTTTGGCCGCGGACCCATGCTGACTGGGTTCGAGCGGGCTTGATGCTGTATGGCGTCTCGCCTGTCGCCGGATTCGTTGCAGAAAATCATTTGCTTCAGCCTGCGATGACATTGTCCAGTGAACTCATTGCGGTGCACCAGGTACGTGGCGGTGAAACAGTCGGCTACGGCGCGACCTATGAATGTCCCGAAGACATGATGGTGGGCACGGTGGCGATTGGCTACGGCGATGGCTATCCGCGTTTTAGAAGGCCCGGTGCCCGGGTGGTCATACACGGTCGACAATGCCCGGTGATTGGCAATGTATCGATGGATATGACCTGCGTTGATCTGCGCGACGTGCCCAATGCTCAGGTCGGTGCCGAGGTTGAGCTTTGGGGGCAACAGTTACCCATCGAGTTGGTCGCTCAATGGGCCGATACCATACCCTGGGTATTGATGTGCGGCATCACCCGTCGAGTTGAGATGGAGTATGTGGCAGAGCAGGCGGCACCAAGTGAAGCTCGCGCCTGCTAAAGCGGACGCGTTCAGCCATCCAATAGTTCGTACTTGCGCAAGTAGCCACGTAGCTGATGGTAAGTTAGCCCAAGAAAATCCGCTGTTTTGCGTTGGTTGTAACGGTTTTCCTTCATGGCGTTCTTCAGCAAACGGATCTCATAGTCGCTGATATGTTGCTTAAAATCGATGGCACTATCGGGCACATCCTGAACCTCGACTTGTGGTGACGACGAGTCTTGTCCAGGGCGGTACGGTGAGGCGAAGGGATCAAAATCAATCTCGCCTATCGCCTGATCTGGATCCTCAAGCCGATAAACCGCGCGCTCCACCACGTTCTTGAGCTCTCGCACATTGCCTGGCCAGCGGTAGTTGTTCAATTGCTCGGTTGCCTCTGCGCTAAACCCCGAAAACACCTCGCGCCCCAACTCACCAGTCATGGCGCGAGCAAAGTGGGTGGCCAATGGGTCAATGTCTTCGCGGCGATGACGCAGCGGCGGCAAAGTGATGACATCAAATGCCAGTCGATCCAACAAGTCGGCGCGAAACTGGCCTTTCTCAGCCAGGGTCGGCAGGTCTTCATTGGTCGCGCCGACCAGTCGCACATCGCAACGAATAGAGCGGTCCCCGCCGACACGCTCAAACACGCCATATTCGATGACGCGCAGGATTTTCTCCTGAACGCCGAGGCTGGTGTTGGCCAGCTCGTCAAGAAATAGCGTGCCTCTATCGGCCAGCTCGAAACGCCCCGCACGGCGTTTGCTGGCACCGGTAAACGAGCCCGATTCATGGCCGAACAGCTCACTCTCAAGCAAGGACTCGGCCAGTGCCGCACAGTTCAAGGTCACCAGGGTTTGTTCCCAGCGGCTGGACAGGTAGTGCAGCCTTGATGCAATCAACTCCTTGCCCGTGCCTCTTTCGCCGATGATCAGTACAGGTCGGTTCAGTGGGGCCACCTTGGACACACGCTCCAACACCTCCATGAACGCGGGGGATTCGCCAATCAACGGCAATTCTTCGACGGAGCGCGGTTGCATTTAGGGGCCCTCGGCTTCGATTTATCAGGTTTTGATAGTCCATAATGATAGCATTCAAGCTTGTCGATATTGATGGGCCAAACGTTGGCAAAAGACAAAACTGAATACGTCTGCTCTGATTGTGGGGCGACGTCGAGCAAATGGATTGGACAGTGCACCGGTTGCCTGGCCTGGAACACCATGGCCGAGCAGGTAAAGTCCAAGGCGATGACTACCCAGCACCGTGGCTATGCCGGCACGGCAGGCAGCAGCGCCATCCGTGCTCTGGACTCCATTGAAGCGGGCAACGAGGTGCGGCAGCCGATTGGTGTTGCTGAGCTTGATCGAGTACTCGGCGGGGGCTTGGTCAGCGGCGGCGTTGTTCTGCTTGGTGGCGACCCTGGTATTGGCAAATCGACCCTGTTGTTGCAAGTTCTGGCCCGGCTGTCGACAACGATTTCGGTGCTTTACATCACCGGTGAGGAGTCGCTGCAACAGCTGGCTTTGCGTGCCGAACGGCTGAAGCTGGATGTGAAAAACGTTCAGTGCCTATCGGAAACCTGCGTAGAGACCATCATGCGTCAGGTCGGTCAACACCGGCCGGATGTGATCGTGATCGACTCGATTCAGACCCTGTTTACCGAACAGCTGCAGTCAGCCCCCGGTTCTGTTGCCCAGGTTCGTGAGTCCGCTGCCCAATTGGTACGCATGGCCAAAGCGTCCAATGTTGCGACATTCCTGGTCGGCCACGTGACCAAGGAAGGCGGCATCGCTGGACCGCGCGTACTTGAACACATGGTTGATACCGTGCTGTTTTTTGAGGGTGATGGCAGTCGGCGCTATCGGGTGTTGCGAGCGATCAAGAATCGATTCGGTGCAGTCAATGAACTGGGCGTATTCGCGATGACCGATGGTGGCTTGAAGGAAGTGGCCAATCCATCGGCCATGTTCTTGTCAGGGCGAGGAGAGGCCAGCTCCGGTAGCGCGGTACTGGCTGCCTGGGAGGGGACGCGGCCGCTGCTGGTCGAAGTGCAGGCCCTGGTTGACCGCTCGCCCGCGCAGCCACGTCGCGTGGCCGTTGGTGTCGATCCGCATCGACTGGCCATGTTGCTCGCCGTGATGCACCGTCAGGCGGGTATTCCGGTAGTAGATCAAGATGTCTTTATCAACGTGGTCGGCGGTGTGCGAATCGTTGAGACCGCGTCTGATCTTGCACTGGCCAGCGCCATCTACTCAAGTTTGCGCGACAGCCCACTGCCAATGGACTTGCTGGTATTCGGCGAGTTGGGCTTGGGTGGTGAGCTCAGGCCCGTGCCTTATGGTGAGGACAGGTTGAGAGAAGCGGCTAAACATGGCTTTAAGCAGGCCATCGTCGCTCAGGCCAATGCACCGAAACGTGCCATCGCCGGTATGAAAGTCAACGCAGTGAAAACCCTGTCACAGGCCCTGGACTTGTTGACCTGAAAAATGCAGATCAGTCTAGCCGAGCGCGCTCAACTCGCGGTTCAACAGGTTCGGATCACCCAGGTTCAACTCGATCAATCGTTTTAAATGGGTGAAACTGTCGAGATCGATCTTGTCACATTGACAGCCAATGGTTGTTTCGTCGACGTGGGCGACTGTTACAGCCATGCTGATGTAGACGCTGCCGGCGAGCATCAACTCGACACGATAGCGTTGATCGATTTTTCCATCCCAATCACTGGGCTTGGTGATCAACACGCCCTTCAATGAAATGTCCACCAGTTCACCCTGCCATTTCTGGCTGGGGGAATAGATATTGACGGCGGCTTCAAATGGAAACCGGCGGAACCGTCTGCGCTCGTTTACCTGCTCAAGCATTTTTTTTACGGCCGAAATTTCGTGCGACTTCTGAATATTATTATGCAAGTCTATAATAAAAAGACTATTCTTGCTCTTTCTGTGACGTAGTCGACAGTAATGTCGGCACAATGCGCACCGATTCGATGCGGTTGTCCGATATTTCCACGATAGTCATTTCCAACCCTGAAATCTCAACAGTCGCACCAGCGTCTGGAATGGTTTCGAGCTGTTCAAGAACCAGGCCGTTAAGGGTGCGAGGCCCGTCCGTTGGCAGGCCCCAGTCCAAACGCCGATTCAAGCTACGCAGGTTGGCGTCGCCCCGCACCAAAAGGCTGCCGTCTTCAAGCTTGCTCAGAGTGCGCGGACGATCCAGCGTTGCCGGTTCTGTGGTGTACTCACCAACAATTTCTTCAAGGATGTCATCCAGCGTTACCAACCCCTGGATGTCGCCATATTCGTCAACCACCAGTCCGATACGCCGTTCGCGCCGCTGAAACTCAAGCAATTGTTGGGTAAGCGATGTGCCTTCAGGAATAAAGTAGGGTTTGCGGAGCGCTTTGTGCAAGCCTTCCGGAGCGAGTTTTCCAGCCGACAACTGGGCAATGATACTGCGGATGTGCAGCAGTCCGATAACGTTGTCTATGGACTCCCGATAAATCACCAATCGCGTGTAGGAACTGTCTGAAATAGCCTTGATGATGTCTGGCCATTCCTGGTTCAGGTCGATGCCGGCGACATCACTTCTTGGGATCATGATGTCGTCAACCATTGCTTCCTTCAAGTCGAGCAGGTTGAGCAACATGCGTTGATGGCGAACCGGTATTCGACTACCGCTCTCGTGTACCAGCGTTCGCAGCTCGTCCGAGGTGAGGTGATCATGATCAGCTGAGTGCTGCATTTGGAACAGGCGCAATATTCCGTTGGAAGCCTGATTGATTAGCCAAACCAAAGGCGACAACGCCCACAAAAGGCCACGCAAGACGAAAGAGGCGGGAAAGGCCACCACCTGTGGTTTAAGGGCCGCAATGGTTTTTGGCGCCACTTCGGCAAAGATCAGAATAACCGCTGTCAGGATAAGTCCGGCGACGAAAACGGCGCTTTCTCCATACAAACGGATAGCGATTACGGTAGCCAGCGACGCCGCAAAAATGTTGACCAGGTTGTTGCCCAGCAATATCAGGCCAAGCAAGCGATCAGGTTGTTGCAGCAGGCGTTGTGCTCGTTGCGCCCCGCGATGACCATTGTTTGCCAGGTGCCGCACGCGATAGCGATTGAGCGCCATCAGTGCAGTTTCTGAACTGGAGAAAAAGGCGGAAACAACGATCAGTCCGGCGAGGATGCCGAACAAATAGCTTAAGGGTATGTCGTCCAAGCGAGTCCGAGGTTCGCTCTGTTAGCCAAAACAGCAACAAAGATACCAGATGTATCGGGTCTTGCAGAAGCTTTTCCTGTGCCGAAAGCGTGCCGCCAAAGGCGATCAGGGTTTTTGCAGTATCAGCTCAATAACGAACTTGCTGCCAAAATAGGCCAATACCAGCAGCGCAACGCCCCACAGTGTCCAGTATGCGGCCTTGCGTCCGCGCCAGCCATAGCGCCACTGGCCCCAGATCAACGAGCCGAACAATAACCACGCCATACCAGAAAGAACGGTCTTGTGGATCAGGTGCTGCTGCTTCAGATCGCCGACAAACAGGCTGCCGGTAATCAGTACCAGCGTTAGCAGCGCAAAGCCAATCCTCACCGAGTAGGTGAGCAAGTCGTTCATCACGGTTAGAGGGGGCAGGGCACGAACCAATGATGCGGTCTGGTGACTGCGCAGCATTCGTTCCTGCGCCGCCAACAACAAGGCGTGCACTGCCGCCAGACAAAAGACGCTCCAGGCTACGGTTGCCAGGCCAATATGCACATTGAGTTGCCAGTCACCGGTCAGGCGCAAAATCTCATCCGACGGAAACAATTCGTGCAACACAATGCTCGCTGCGATCAATGGGCCGATCACGGCGGCGTGATTCTCAACACGAAGCCAAATGGTAGAGATGATCAGGGTCAGAGCCGCGGTCCAGCTAAATAGCTCGAGTGCTGAAAAGAACGACATGTCCAGACCAAATTCGGCAATGGTGGCACTGCGACTGAAGCCGTGTAGCGCGACGGCCGAACCGAGAAGGACGATCAGCAAGTAGCCGCGTTGGGTGCTGCCATGTCTCAGGCGCTGAACGGCCATCGCCCCGGCGATAACGTAACAAGCAACAGCGGAATATAGCAGCAACAACATAGCTGGCGATGATGGCACAACAGATGGATCGCTGCCATCCCTAAACGAAGGTCTGCGGAGGCTAGAGGGACTAGCCGACCCGCCGGCCTGGTTGGCGTAGCGCAGCGAAGTCCAGAAGGCCGAGCGCATAGTGGCGACCTCCGTATCGCCGCGGTCGATTTCCATTTCGAACGGAACGAAATGGGATAAGACCCAAGAACGGGCCGAAGTGACTCGGGCTCGCGCACCAACGTCGCATCAGCATGCGCTGACCCGGTATAATGCCGGGTTTGGTACTGACCTTAGAGTTCCCTATGTTTGACAACCTCAGTGAACGCCTCGCCACGACCATGCAGCGTCTGCGCGGCAAGGGCCGATTGACCGAAAAAAATATCAGCGAAGGGCTTCGAGAAGTGCGAGTTGCCCTGTTGGAGGCCGACGTCGCCTTGCCGGTGGTGCAGGACTTCTTGCAGCGGGTCAAGGCGCGCGCTCTGGGGCAGGAAGTATTGACCAGTCTCGAACCCGGGCAAGCCCTGGTTAAAGTGGTCAATGACGAGTTGGTGGCCACCATAGGTCCTGCCAACGAACCGCTCAACCTGAATGCGCCCAGTCCGGTCATTGTGTTGATGGCTGGCCTGCAGGGTGCCGGTAAGACCACAACCGCAGGAAAGCTGGCAAAACACTTGATGGAGCGCGAGAAAAAGCGCGTCATGTTGGTGTCTTGTGACGTCTATCGGCCGGCGGCTATTGAGCAGCTGAAATTGCTGGCCGAGCAGGTGGGCGCATTGCATTGCCCAAGTTCGGTGGCTGATGAGCCGCTGGAGATCGCCAGCCGTGCGGTTGCCGACGCCAAGCGCTTCGGCGCCGAGGTGTTGATTGTTGATACCGCAGGTCGATTGGGTATCGATGAGCGCATGATGGCCGAGATCGGCGCGTTGCAACAGCAACTCCAGCCCACTGAAACGTTGTTTGTTGTAGACAGCCTGACCGGACAGGATGCCGCCAATTCAGCCAAAGCGTTTTCTGATGCGCTTGATCTGACCGGGGTGGTATTGACCAAAACCGATGGTGATGCGCGAGGAGGGGCGGCGCTGTCAGTTCGTCAGGTCACCGGCAAGCCGATCAAATACATCGGCCTGGGTGAGAAGATGGAAGCGTTGGAACCATTCCATCCCGATCGCATCGCTTCACGTATTCTCGGTATGGGCGATGTGTTGTCTTTGGTCGAGCAGGTCGAGCGCAAGGTAGATCACAAAAAGGCGCAGAAATTTGCCAAAAAGATGTCGAAGGGGACGCGCTTCACTCTCGACGATTTCAAGGATCAACTCGAACAGATCGGCAATATGGGTGGGTTGACTGGGCTGATGGACAAGATCCCCGGTATGGCGCAGGTTCCGGACGCGGTCAAGGCCAAAGTCAATGATAAAGACACAGCGAGAATGATCGCCATCGTAAATTCAATGACACCGAAGGAAAGGCGGTTTCCAGATTTGATTCGCGGCTCTCGAAAGCGGCGAATTGCCAATGGTTCGGGGACCAAGCTGGCTGACGTCTCCAAAGTCCTCAAGCAGTTCACGCAAATGCAGCGCATGATGAAGAAGATGTCCGGCGGTGGTATGCAGAAGATGATGAAGAAAATGGCAAAAGCTGGCATGCCACCGGGCGGTATGCCGGGTGGTGGTATGGGGTTTTAGCCGGCAATACCCGCGACAGGGTTAGTCCATTGCCAGCAACGCCCACAGTTTGTTGCGGATGCGGTAGCGCCTCAATGCCGATCCTGCATAGCTTTTTGAGCGGCTAAGAAACAGCTCCCTGGCTCGCGCATACAGCTCGCAGTCGAGCCGGTTGTTTGCTTCGATGGTTGCCAGTAATTGGCTTGGATCATCCCTGGTGGCCTGATTGGGTGTGACATTGAGTGGTTTGTAGTAGGGATGCGACCAGCCAAGTGCCGACGAGAACATCAATAATGAGCGATCAAAGTGCTCAGTAAGTCCAAATAACGAAAACCGCTCGGTGAGGTTGCTGAATGCGAGGTCAACCAAGGCCTCGTCACTGAGATTCGACTGTTCCTGCAAACAGCCACAAAGGCGCTTGGTCATTGCGTTGTGAAGCTCAGAAATATCTGGGCGCTGTAGCAAATCGGCCAATTCAGTATCCCGCACCTCGGCGTGCATCTTGTGGTCCGTGCGTGCTTTCACGTAACGCAGCCAAGACCAAACACGGGCCACTGGATCTCGAATCATGGTCAAGTGGATGAGGGGGCGGTCGACGAAGCCATACAGCGGACTATTGAGCGGATGGTGTCCCATGATCACGCCTGGAACCCGACCCAACTTCGTGATCACCGCCGGGTTTTTGAGCAAAACTGGTCGGTTGATATGCAGGGTCTCGTTGACCCGCTCATTTGCAGCGAACACCTTTTCCAGGGTCTCGCCACCAGTTTTGGGGACATGGTTGAATATGACGATGCAATTGTCTGGACGGCTGCTGTCGGCACAAACCAGGTGTTTGTCAATGTGGCTGATTGCTTGCGCCCGTTGTTCGTCTTTGCACAGGCTCAACCATGCCTTGACCCGATTTTGAGCCGCAGTTGCCGTCAGTATTTCGTCATCTTGAACCATTTTCGAACTTTACTCGTTTCCATTGCGCGATGCACTCGCATACCATACGCGCAGCAACAGAAGAGAAACGCCTAACAATGCAATCAAAGCCGCGTGTCGTTGTCGACAGCTACAATTTGCGATTGAAGAAGGGATCCGGGATAAAGACCTACGGACTGTCTCTGCTCGAGGCCTTGAAGCACATGCAAGCGCATACTGCATTGCTGACCGACCGGCCGATGTCTTCTGGTGATCCCTTGTTGTCGGAAGTCAGTTTCTTTGACGAGCGCCCTACATCCAACATGTTTCCACGATTGCATCGCTTGATTGCTGCAGCTCGGATGTTGAAGTCGCGAAAGGCCAAAGCCTTGAATCCGCAGGTGGTGGCACGCGCCGAGCGGCCATTTGACAAAAAAGATGGCTACTTTCAAACCTTGTACAACGTTCCTGAATTGTTTGATTCGGCCAATCGGCAATTTGCTGTCACCGGCATGTCGACACGGGTCCGCCTGCCCTCAGAAGTGGATATATTTCATGCCACCACCGCGTTGCCAGTGATTGTCAAAAAGGCGGCCAAGGTGACCACCATCCATGATGTGATCCCGCTTCGATTGCCACACACCACACTCGACAACAAGCGCTTCTTTCACAAGTTGGTCAAAAACTCGATCAAACGCTCAGACTTGATCCTGACCGTGTCCAACGCCAGCAAGCGGGATTTGATTGAATTGTTCGGTGTCGAAGAGTCGAAGGTGGAGGTGACCTGGCAGTCATTGCCGGAGCAGCCGGTGGCACGCCCTGAAGTAGAACAGGCAACGTTGCGGGCACATAACATCGAATCAGGCGAGTACATCCTGTTCGTCGGCAATATTGAACCGAAGAAAAACCTGGGCACACTGATTCGTGCCATGGCTGCGCTGCCGGGCGACTTGCCTTTGGTAGTAGTAGGCAAGCGAGCCTGGCTTTGGGAGGAGGTGATGGAAGATGGCCCACGTTACCTCGGCAAGAGGTTCAGGCACCTCGATTATCTACCGCATACAGATTTGCCGACCCTGTATCGTCATGCACGCTTGATGGTATTTCCATCCATCTACGAGGGCTTTGGTTTGCCGCCACTGGAGGCAATGGCGCATGGTTGTCCGGTCGCCTGTTCAAAACTGACCTCCCTGCCTGAAGTGTGTGCCGATGCGGCGGCCTACTTCGATCCCTACGATGCCGACGAGATGTATGGGCAGATCGCGGCCGTCCTTGACGACGAATCGCTGCGCCAGTCGCTGATGGAGAAAGGGCATGCCCGGGCTGCGTACTTCAGCATGGAGGCGTATGCCGAGCGTCTTGGCGCGGCGTATCAGAAGGTACTCTGAAAACCGTGATCGACGCATCCGCCACAGGTGCTCCAACCCACGTAGTTGAGACCGGTGACACCGCTTACTACTTCGCCCATATCCCGAAAACTGCAGGCACTAGTTTCATTGCCGTTCTCGATCGGGTTTGTGCGGTGGAGAAGATTTGCCCGGCGCAATTGTGGCGAGAAATGGCCACGTTGAATCCGCAACAATTGCAACAGTACCGGTTGTTTCGTGGGCATCTCGGCGGCTACGGGTTGGATTCTTTGATCAAACGGCCGATCAAGCGTATGACGATGCTGCGTCAACCGGTGGCCAGGGCAGTGTCCACCTATCACTTTATTCGTCGCGAACCTGGCAGCAGAGTTCATCAGTACGTGATGGATAACGAATTGTCGCTTGGAGACTTCGCCAACGATGCGGTTACTGCAGAAAAGATCGAGAATGCCCATGTCCGGCAGTTGGCCTTTTCTCTGACCGACAACGCCGATCGGGATTTGTGGGTGTCGGATGCCAGTGTGGCCGCCATCGATCGCTGGATGGACCATTACCGGGAGCCCTTGAATGGCGAGGCACGATTGAACAGGGCCAGAGGCTTTTTGCGGGACTGTTTTTTCTTTGGACTGTGCGAGCGGTTCGCAGACTCGATGGATCTATTCGCATTTCGTTTTGGGCTGCCACCGATCGGCCAGGCGCAGCCTCATCGAGTCAGCCGACCGACCATGAATCTTGATGCTTCGACGCGGCAACGGTTGGAGCAACTGACCGACCTGGACCATGATCTGTACCACTATGGCAGTCAATTGTTTGAGCAAAGGCTTGCCGAGATGGACGACTCCTTGGGGCCATGGCGACGCCGATCGGATCGGGGTCGAACAATGGCGTTGCAACGAAGGTTCGCGGCCGGCAATCCCGGCAATGTTTGGTCGGTTCCCGGTAGATACCGATTTGCAGCCCCACTGTATGGACGTGGGTGGCAACAACGTGAGCGGAAACTTCCAGAAGGGGATTGGTTTCGGTGGACCGGGCCGGAAGCCAAGGCCAGCTTGTGGTTTAACGCCATCACCGCGAACGATACTTGGGTGCTGAAATTCAGAACGGTGGATCAGGTGGCGCCAGGGTCGCTTGATCACCTGAGGGTCACGGTCAATGGCCATCCGATCGAAGTGATTGCCGATCACGACAAGGATGCGGTACGGGTCTATCGAGGGGAAGTCGCCCCCGGCGTGGTGCACAAGGGCTTAAATCGATTGACTTTCGAGGTCGAGCAGGCGGCTCCTCGACCCGATGACGATCGTCTGGTCGGGATTGCGATACACTGGGTGGAAATGGGGCTAGCCACGAATTAGCACAATAATGAATTACGCACCCGTCTTCATCTCAGGATGGTTTTGCAGCGGTACAACGGCGCTTTGGAGCGCCTACCGGCGGCTGCCGGGGCATGTGGCCTACTACGAGCCGTTACACGCCAACCTGGCGGCTCATATTGAGCATACTCGTCCAAAACCGTCGCATGTTGGTGTCCAAGACTACTGGCAGGCCTACCAACAGTTGGAGCAGGGGCGAGCGTTGCATTGCCGCTCGTTTGCTTATCAGAGGCTGATACTTGGTAGTGATGAAACCTGGCCCGAGTTGCGACAATGGTTGCAGGCTTTGATGGCGGTGAAGGCCAAACGCCATGTGTTGAAGTTCAACCGGGTCGCATTTCGCTTGCCCTGGCTGAAGAAAAACTGGCCCGAAGCCAAAATTGTCCATTTGCGCAGGAATGTGCGCGATGCATGGGTCTCTACCAGGCGTCACCTGCCGCCGGAGCAATGGGATGATGCCGACCATGTCGATGCTTATGAGACCGCGCAAACGGCGTGGGCGTTGGCGAATGACTTGCCAGTTTTGCTGTCACCTGAGGCCTCGGCCAGCGCCTATCATCGGTTTTTCTTGCTTTGGACCCTGGCCGAACAAGTTGCCGCGGCGCATGCGGACATCGCTATAGACCTTGAAGGTCTAAAGCGTGAGCCATTCCAGGTGTTGGATTCGTTGGCGCAGCTGGGCGCATTGGATCAGTCCGATATCGCACTGGCCGTTTCTGCAATTTCTGACAGTGGTCACGCCGGTCATACCGAGTTTCGATCCGAGTCCTGGTTTGATGCCATCGAGCAGGCTGCCCAGGCACAGATGGAGGCTATGGGCCTGTTCGATTTTCCAGTGCGCAGTCTGGCCCAGATTAAGGCGTCAAAGGCTGACGTTTGGCGTGAACAGTTTGACCAGATGCAGACGGCGCCTGGCATTCAACGGTTGTTGCTCGAGTTGTCGTTGAGCCGCGATAGCGCTATCGCGGCCCACGCCAAAGATCAGGCTGCGCAGGGCAGCGACTAAGGTTCCATCACGGTTAGTTATTGCCGTCGTCTCCTTCGGCGCTGTCCTCCTTTTCATCTTCGTCTTTACCGCCTAGCAGTTCGAAAAGCTTGCTTGATGCCTTTTCCTTCAGCTCGTCCTTTTTCTCTTCAATGGCTGCGTGTTGGCTGGCCTTGATTGCGCCGGCGATATCGACCTCATATTCCGGTGAGGTGAGGGCTCCGCGAAACCGAATCGGAATACCCACCCCTTCGAGATCACCCAGGCCGGACCCGCCCTGGCCCTCCAAGGTCTCGACCACCACTGGCGTAATGGTGTAGTCCAGGGTTTGCTCTGCCAGATTGGCTTGTCCTGTTCCGGTGACGCGCAACAACGGACTTTTCATGTCCAGATCGTTGTTCTTGACCACCCCGTTGACGATTTCAAACGATGCGCCCAGGGCTGAAAAGTCAGTCTTCAGAGAATCGGTTGACGGCGGTTCATCTGCCGACTCTCCAAATAATGCCTGTGCCTTGCGAATTGATTGGGCGACGTTAATGCCATTGATGCTGCCGTCTCGGAACAGGAAGTTGCCGGTTCCGGTCAAGCTCGAGAGCAATGACGACTGTGTGCTGGCGTTACTGGTGATGTCGATCTCAAACCGGCCCAAGCCGGAGATCAGGTCAGAGCCAGCCAGGTCCTTGAGTAGAGGCTGCGCGTTGATCGCGCTAAGTTTCAACTTGGCTTTGAGCTGGCCGTCACGGGCCGGTGCCATCGATATACGTCCATTGAGGCGTCCATCATAGAGTTTCGAACTGGGGTTTAAGGTCAACATGCCATTGGCGATGTTTACCTTTACCGTTACTTCGTTCATGTTCAGCCCGGAGGCGATGAGCGTATCGATGGTGGCTTCGCCGTTGACCTTTAGACCCTTGAACATATCCGGTTCCAACAAAGGTTTGTCGTCTGCCGTCGTCGACCCACTTGAGGTCTCACTAGCCGGCGGCAAGTATCGATCTATATTCAGCGTATCAACATTAAGGGCAAAGCCGATCTGGTCACCGATACTCAGGTTGCCACTCAACTGCGTATCGTCAAGGCGAAAAACGAGCGGATCAACACGAATTCGGTCCAGTTGGCCACCAACGGTGATAGTGCCGCTGGCCTTGCGTAATACAGTGTCATCACTGGTTTCCGGGATGTCCATGTCAAGCTTTTCCATCAACTCTCGAGGAGAAAACTCGTCAATCTGCAGTGAACCGGACAAGTTGCCCGCACCCGACAATTTACTGATGGCCAACGCGCCGTTCATGCTCATAGGCCCAAGGGCAAGGGTGGTGAGCTGCGAGTCAAGTCGATCCTTGCCCTGATCCATCAGCGCGGTTCCCGCCACCTCAACCGGGCCGAGGCCTGGGACTTCAGCATTGATCGACATCTTGCTCAGCTCAAGCAGGTCGCCCTGCTGCAACACGGTCAAAGCGGTACGAACAGGAATTGGCTCCTTGTCGCCGCTGGAGAACACCAGTCCGCCGTCGAGCGAAATGGGTTGACCGGGTTCGATCGCCGATACACTGATGTTTACATCATCCAGTAGCAGGTCGCTGCCTGCGGCGAGATCTCGATAGCGAACTTTGCTGTCAGACAGCTCAATGCCGGATAGTGTGAAGCTGCGGGTGCTTGCGCTACCGTCGGTTTCCGGTGTAGCAGGGTCGCCAGATTGTTTGGCCAGATCATCCCAGTTGCTGCCACCGTTTCGAAACTTGATCAAGTTGATGTCGGCACCAACAAGCTCAATTCCGGCGACCTCAATCTGGTCACCAAACAGAGACATCAACTTGACACCAGCTGAGGCGCTGTCGATGCGAGCGAAGTAGTCGGCAGCATCCTGTTTCGCATGACCACCCAGTTCAAGCTGGCCGGTTTGAACGCCAAGCCAAGGGTAGAAGGTAAAACTCAAATCACCCTCGAGGCTGAGCGTTCGGCCGGTGTGCTCTTCTACAGTGGCTACAATTTCCGGTTTGTATTGATTGGGGTCAACGAGTATCACCAAGGCCACTGCGGCGATTACCAGCAGCAGGACTAGAGACAAGAGTACGAAAATTAGACGCTTAAACACTTTCACTGAAATGGGCTCCGCGATGACTCTGTAAACAGTTTACGATAGATCGCATGCATAGTTATCGGATCGAATCACGATGTTACTCCGTACCGGTCGAGGCCGGCTAGTCAACGACAGGACTTGCTAGGGTGCGTTCATCAACCAAGCAACTATGGTCGTGGGCTTTTTATGATTGGGCGAACTCAGCCTTTGCGACGTCCATTTTGGCTGCGTTTTTTCCGATTTTTCTCAATCGCTATTGGGTAGCAGATGCTGGTAACAGCACGGTTATTCTCGGTTTTGGCAATGCCGCTGCTGCAGCGTTGATTGTTGTGCTGGCCCCGCTATTGGGGGCGATGGCGGATGCTGGTCACAGTCGTTTAGGTTGGCTCATACGTCTGGCCGTGGTCGGCATGGTGACCACGGCGGCACTGGCATGGGTACCGCAGGGCAACTGGCAATGGGCCATTGCCCTGTTCGTGATCGCCAATTTTGGTTTCATGGGTGCCAATACGCTGTATGACTCGCTAATTTCCGTGGTGGCGCAACCAGGCGAGCGCGAAACGGCATCTGCGCTTGGCTACGCTATGGGCTATCTGGGGGGAGCGCTACTTTTCGCAGTGCATATGGCGATGGTAAGCCGGCCTGACTGGTTCGGACTGCCCGATGCCACCACCGCGGTGCGCGTGGCGATGGTATCTGTTGCCGTTTGGTGGTTCTTGTTTTCTTTGCCGCTTTTTCGGTCAGGCATGGAACCGACCCGAGTGCAATTGCGGTGGCGCGAAGGTATAGCCAGATTGCGAGCCACAGTTACCGATCTTGCCAGCTACCGCAAGGTTTGGTGGTTCTTGATTGCATACTGGCTCTATATAGACGGTGTGCACACCGTGGTTCGGATGGCGGTTGATTTCGGAGCACGTCTCGGTTTTGACAACACTACCTTGTTGACGACCTTGCTATTGAGCAACCTGGTGGGTTTTCCAGCGACCCTGTTGTACGGCAAACTAGGCCAGCGGGTCGGGCCTCGCCTGGCCATATTGATCGGTCTGTGTGCGTACTGCCTGATTGCTTTGTCAGCATTTACCATACAAACTGCAGGCCAATTCATGGCGATCGGAGTCGCAGTGGGGTTGGTTCAGGGCGGTGTGCAGAGCATGAGTCGCGCACTGTTTACGGACCTGGCTCCGGAAGACAAATGTGGAGAGTTTTTTGGCTTCTACAACATGCTTGGAAAATTTGCGGCGGTGCTGGGACCCTTGTTGGTTGCCGCCGTCAGCCTGATGACCTCCGACCCAAGGATGGCACTGGGTTCGGTGCTGGTATTGTTCATCGCCGGTGGCACGTTGCTTTGGCGTTCCCCACAATGAAACAAGGCGTGCTGCTATGCCTTCTGCTGGGCTTTGCGTCTATTGCGAGCGCCCAGTCGTTTGATGAACAACAACAGAAAGCGGCCGCGGTTGCCAAGGCGTTGCAGTTGGAGCATGGCCCGTCCATGGCCGCCGTATTGACCATGGCGACATGGGCAGTAATGAGCGAACCATCACAGGATAGCGACCAGCTGGCACGGGTCTGGCAGAGCAGTTTCGACCGTCTGGCGTGGCTGGGTTCAACCGAATCTGGATTGGTTGCTCCTGCTGCGGTCCCTATCGGTAATGGGCCATTGGCCGCCGTTTTTCTCGCAACGTTGCCAGGGCAGGGGCCGAGCTACCGCTCGCAGGACCCGATGACCCCGGGGTCGGAGAGCCATACGCTGTTGCAGTTGGTGGTGCGTGGTGAGGATGAGCGATTGGCTCGTGCCTTGTTGAGCTCAGCAATGCGCTGGGTCAGTGATCACGGAGACTGGGTTTGGCTACACCTGTTGCAGTCTGAGGCGCCGAACGAGGCGGTTGCCAGCATGGCGATGACGCCTTGGCTGAATGAAACATTGCAAGCCTCGACTGGCCGCTGGCTGGCCGCTGCGGGGTCACCTGAGCTGCTTAGTACCTCTCAGGCTCTCGAGTTGCTGCTGTCAGGTGAACTCGACCCGTCGTCGCTGATTGTTGCGCAACCGACCGATGCCGATCGCTGGCTCAGCTCGGCGCTGCATACGCTCATACGCAGTAGAGGGCTGGTCGACCAACCACTGATTGCGTCACTTAATGTCGCCCAAGTTGTAGAAATGATGACCCTGGGCTTGTTGTCTGGTGCAACATCGCAAATGGCGACGCTTCTGCAGTCAGACTTGTCTCAGCGATGGGCCGAACAACCCTGGGCCGAGCTCGATGGAGGACTGCGCAGGAGCCTCGATTCATTGGGGCAGGCCATCGTACAGATTTCGGCTGGCGATGCTGTCGCCGCTCGAGAAACCTATGCAGTTTCAGCCGCGCGGTTAAGGTGGCTGGCCGAGGAACTGCAGGATTACAGAAGCCAGCCGGCCCGTTCCGACTTCAACAACGACCAGTTGGCGTGCGTTGGTATGGCCAGGACACCCGGCGGGCTGCCACAGGAGCCGATTACATCACAACAGTATCAGGGTTGTCTGCGTGGCTTCGCCTTGTGGGGAACCGTCCGAGCTGCCGAGCCGGTAATGGCCGGACCGCTGGTGGTTCCGGTTGATCGCGAACCATTGCAACGAGAGTTGTCGCTCGAGCCCTGGCAGCGGCTGAACATGTTGCGGGCACTCGCCAATGAAGGGATGCAGACTAGCTGTATCAATGCTGACCAAAGTCTGGCGAACGCCTTGGAGTGGTCAGAAGCTGCGACTGCATTCGCCTGGTTTGCTGACCAGTGGCCAAGCCTGTTTGCCAGCAATGTGGAACTAAAACTAGATCTTGATCGCTTGATTGACAGCGGCCAGCTTTTGGCCAAAACCTTGGGTACTGAGTTTGATTGTGGTGGGCAGCGCGGCGCGGTGCTGCAGGCTGCGGTCGCCAATTATGGTCAGGCCTTGCAGCGGCTGGCGCAGGCTGTGAGCAGTGTTCGTCAACGCTTCCTGGCCGAGAGGCTGGCACCGGAAGCTGACCTCGATCTGGCAGGGAGCCCTGATCAAGTCACTCGATATCAACCCAGTTCACGTTTGGTCGGCCCATGCAACGCGACCCCAAGTTGTGGAGTCAATGCCCAATTGCCTGCCTCAAGAGCGCTGTTTGGGTTGTTCCCGAGTAGTTACCTGATCGCCGAACAACTGGGTCTAAGCAGCCTTGAGCTGTGCTATACCAACGTGCAATGGGTAGATCGAAGATCCTTGCCTTCCGAGGTGACCAATCGGGCGATGGCATCCTATTTCGGCAAGCTCAGTTTCGAGTTGGTGGGTGCAGCGGAGGGCGAGCGAAATGTCTTGTTTGTGCATCGCTTGACGGACCTGGAAGAACACCAGTACCTGTATGGCGAGAATACGCCCGATGTACTTGATGAGGGTTGTCCGGAGGCACGAGTAGGGACCCGTGTCGTGACATCCTTGCCAGAGCAGACATTCCAACTGGTGCCGCGCCGGTTAACCTACATGACAGCCGTGCGCGAAACACCCGCACAACTTTTTTCGCGTAGCTGGGATCAAGGTCCAGAATGGCGCGATTGGTTCGTCACTGAACGCGAAGTCGAAACACTGGTGTCCGCTGATTACCAGTTCGACTCCGTTTTGATTGCAGAACGCATGAGAGAGCTCAATCGTGAACTCAATACCGTGTTGTATGCGGCCTTGCAGCAACAGGAGACCGGGCTGGATTGGCCGGAGTTAAGTGCCGTGAGCGAAGCGGCAGACGGGCTCGAGCATCAGTTGGCCGTGACGCGGCAGTTGGCGAGGCTGTACGCGCCGATGTTACTGCAACGTGATGAGCGCTGGCGCAGCGCATTTTACGGCACCCAGGGTTTGCTAAGTGAGGAGCAAATCAATTTAGGCTATGGCCGGGTTTCAGCCGATGATTTGTTGCGACAGGCGGTTGAGGTTGCGGCTCAGGTGGAAAACGACCTTGCCACCTTGTTGCCTACTGCCGACTCGCAATATCCGGCCTTTATGCTCGAAGCGATGCTGGAGCTCAATGCGCTGCGAAGCTCCCTGGCTACAAACCGTTAAGTTCACGCATCAATTCCCGCAGGCGTGCCGGGTTGGTCGCGCGCAGGATGCGTCTGATGATAGGTTTCAGTTCGCCGATGTCGGTGTTGGTGACCACCTGTTTGACTTCCAGTAGCGCGCCTGGTCGCATGCTGAAGTCACGAAGACCAAGCCCCATTAGCAAACGCGTGTAAAGTGGGTCGCCAGCCAGTTCTCCACACATGGCCACAGGCGTGTTGCGTTTTTTCGCTGCGTCAAAGAGCATATGCAGCAGTTTCAACACCGCTGGATGCAGTGGGTCGTATAAGTAGCTGACGGTGTCGTCAACTCGGTCAATCGCAAGCGTGTACTGAATCAGGTCATTGGTTCCGATTGACAGAAAGTCGAGATACTTGGCGAACACACCGGCGGCAATCGCGGCTGCGGGAACCTCAATCATGCCGCCAAGAGGGACATGGTCGGCAACGGTATGACCTTCGCGTACCAGTTCGTCGTGAGTTGCCTTTATCAGATGGCGGACTTGAAACACTTCCTGCACATTGGTCAACATTGGGATCAGTATGCGCAC
>BQJN01000047.1 GCA_021604725.1 Lysobacteraceae bacterium
GGATAGTCACTGCTTGACCAGACGATGGTGGTGCTGTCGTAACCGGAGGTCGGATTTAGCCAGGTCAGCAGGTTCTCACCATCACTTGTAGTCGCGGTCAGTGCATCGAGTTTGCCGGGCGGTGCTGAACAACTGTTGGCAATGGTCGCAGTCAACCGCACATCGTCGATCATCCAGCCAGCGTCCGCGCTGGGGAGGTTGTCGCCGCCATGATTCCATGCCAGCCAGATGCGCTGCCCTTCGTACGCGGTCAGGTCGAACGTGGCCTCGGTGCACCCACCCGATGCACCGACATAAGCGTCGACGCCAGGAAATGGAGGACAGAAAAAGGTACCTGAGGTGACTGTGCCCGGATAGCCTCCTATCGGTGACAAGTCGACGAAGTTGGGCCAGTCATTGACGCTAATGCGAACGCGTCCGCCATCCCAGTTTTGTGTACTCTGCTCAAACTCATAGTGGTGCCTGAAGGTCAGCGAGATCGAACTGGTTCCGGTGGGCAAGACAATACCACCATCGGAGAAAGGCGGACCCGCGGTCGGGGGCAGCCCAAGTACCAGTGAGCCATTGTTCTCGTCACTGTAGGTGGGTGAGGCTGCCCCATTGTTGGAGGCAGCAGTATTGCCACTACAAAAGCCGGTTTCCGGACGATACCAGTCATTGGCATACATCAGCGGTCCGGTACCGGCCGGAGGGGCTGCACAACTGCCTGAGCTGTACGGGTTTTCAGCTGCCGCCGAAAAATGCCACCAGTCGGCCGGCGATTGAGTGCCGTCGAAGTCATCTTCGTAGATTACAACCAGGGCGTCATCACCCACCGTCCCAGAAACCGTTTGCGTGTTGACATCCTCGTTGCCGCCTCGGCATGGACCGGTGCCGCCGGTCGCCGCGTCTTCGGCGCGAACAATGTAGTGATATTCGGTACCGCTGGCTGCCGTTGCATCATCGAAAAACGGCGTGGCGATGCATGCCTGTAACAAGTTGCCTGGGCCAGGAATGAAGTCCGCCGTGGTAGCGCGGTAAACGTTGTAGACCACCGGGCCAGCACACACTGTACTGGCCGCAGGCCAATCAAGTCGTTGCACACAGCTTCCACCCGTTGCCGGTACTGTGACGTTGCCCAGGCCAGAGAAAGAAGGTGTGACCTGGCAACTACCAAAGGCGGTCGCGCTAGCCTCAACGGAGAAAGCTGATTCGCAGCTTGAGCCATTAACGGCGGAGACCACGTAATAATAAGTGACATCCGATGAGACACTGGAATCGCTGAACGAAGTGGCGATGACATCACTGGCAATTCTCGAATACGGGCCGCCGGGCGAGCTTGCACGATGCACGCTATACGAATCGCTGGCCACTGCGTTCCAGCTCAGGTCAACCCGGTTGCTGCCGTTTGGCGTGGCGCTCAGACCAGCAGGCGTTGAAGGGTTCGCACAGGGTGGAACAAGCACGCCCGAGACCACCAGGGCGTAGGGTTGCGTGGTGCTTCCCGTCTCGCCATTGCCGGGAATATTGAAGCCATCAACCTGCACGGTCCAGCTACCCACCGTCGGTGAAGTCACCTTTACCTGCTCGACGTTGTTGATGCGATCGACGGCACCTGTGGTCGAATCAACCTGGTTGGGTGTGTACGTTGTTGCCACAGGTGAGGTGACGATAAGGTCCAGATCATTGACCAGATCGCTGCCGGCGGCGAGCATTGCGTAGGGATCAGACCAGACCAAAGTGACGATCAGAGGGTCACTGGCTGAAGCTACATTGATCGTATACACATCCGAAAGCCCAGTCGTCAGGCCAGGGCTAACGTCGTGGATTTCGCTGTCGCGCCCAGCATCGCGGCCAAATCCAGCACCGGGAAACAGAGCCGCTTCAAGGTCCAGACGCCCAAACCCCTCGGCGTTGTTGGGCAGACTGGTGCCAGTGTCCCAGTTCGGTGGCAGCTCTTGGCTAGCACCGCTGCCATATTGGCCAGGAGCCATGTCCCAGGCACCGTTTATTAGCGTTGCCTTGACCAACGCAGCGCTTGGATTGAACGCATCAGCCGCAACCGGGTAAAGGTTGGTGTAGTGGTTGCCATTGGCATGCCAGCCATCCTCGAAATACTGACGGGCCAACACCGCAGCACCGGCGACCAATGGGTTGGCCATTGAGGTGCCGCCGTTGACTGTGTAGTAAGGCTGAAGTGCTGGTGGCACCTGGCAGCTACCCCATTGCTGGTAGGTCTGGTTCTGGTCGGTTCGGGTCGAAATGACGGCAATGCCGGGGGCCACCAGATCAGGCTTGAATCGACCGTCATCAGTTGGACCGCGACTGGAAAATGCGCCGAGCCCGCTGGCATTGTCGGCCATCAAGTCTGAGAAAATGGGCGGTACTGAATACTCGCAGGCGTTGAACCAGCCCCAGGTTCGTTGCTCGATGCCGTCGCTGGATGTGCAATCGTTTTGTTGATGCTCGAAAACAAAATCTGGCCGGTAGTTTTCAGATGCTCCCACGGTGATTGCATTTTTGGCCGTGCCGGGGGAACCGATTGAGTCGGCGTCGACTATGCCGTCGACCGGCTCACCGCTTGCGGTGCAAAAGGCCGACTGGTGTTGACCATCTTCGCCCTGGTTTCCAGCCGTATAGGTAATCACCATATCCTGGTGGTTCCAAACAAACTCGTCGACCTCTTGAGCGTCGCTATCGTAGCTGCCATTGACCGCTGCTCCCCAGGAGTTGGCATGCACTCGGGCACCGTCATCGTAGGCGGGTTGGAACAAGGTGTTGAGGTCGCCAGGAATGCCGCCGAGGCCGCCCCCTGCATCCAGTATCGATTGCATCACCAAACTGGCTTTTGGCGCAGTGCCGGCATAGCTTTGCGTTGGGAAATGATTGTTGGCGGGGTCGGCACCGGAGCGAACACCGTTGCCTAACAAGGAACCGACCACATGGGTGCCATGGCCGGCGCCCGGGATGCTCTGGTCATCGTCCCATGTGCCGCGACCGAGTGGGTAGGCGGCGATCACTCGCGCGGGGTTTTCGGGCAGTCCAACGCGGCCAAAATCGTGATGCAGTGTGGCCAGGTTGCCAGTTGATAAACCGGTATCGGCCACTGCAGCGATCTGGCCTTCGCCTCGAAGGCCGCGCTGCCAGACATCTTCGACATCCATCAAAGGCCCTGCAGCGGCCCCGCGGCCGGTGGCTGTCGCTGTCGAGGTTCGTGCCACATTGTTATGCAGTTGATAGTCAATGAAACGCTCGACCCAGAGGTGTCCAGGCCGTGTTGCAAGCCAGTGCGCATCCAGGGCCATGCCGTTCAATCGAACTTTCCAGCCACGTGACGTCGAGACAATGTCCTTCAGGCTCAAGCTAGGGTGAGACAAGGCGGTTTCGAGCGCAGCGGCGCTGGCGTAAACCTCCGGGTCAAAGAACGCGGTGAGTTGCACTCGGCGGTCGGGATCTTCGGCAATGATGAAGTCAAGTTTCGCGGCCACCTTCCAGGCAGGCTGCATCAGGCCCATCCAGAACACCGAGGACGATGTTTGCAGTGTGGCATGTTGAGCTCGACTCAGCTTGACCAGGTAGGCCAGGTTGGGAACATAGCCTCGTATGGCTATGCCAAGTGACAGCAGCTCTGATCGTAGCGCCGTTTGGCCGAACTCATCGTGCGCCTGAACGATAAACCAGTCGGTGGCGGCGTTGTCGAATGGCGAGCGAACCAGTTGGGGTGGGAAGGGGCTCAGATCGGGCAGCAGGTGAGTGACCTTACCGTTGGCTGAACGGCGCACCAGGTCATTGCTTGAAAAAGATGCCGCATCCAGTTGTATCGCTGCTGGTCCGTTCTGCTTGCTAGCCTGATATCGCCCAGCGAAAGGCACTGTTCGCTTGAAATCATGCGGGATAAACAGGGTCGTTTCAGCATCAGCTGGAGATAGATCGATTCTCTGGGCGGGCACTGTCGCGTCACTGACCGCAACAAGAAAGGCAATACAAGTAACGCGGCTCAGATAACCATTGAGCCCGGTTCGGAATCGTTGCCCCCTGTTCATTGGTTCAAGCTAGCACAAGCGGTGCGAAAGCACACCTCGGTGACACCAGTTGTCACCGCTGGTCGCTTGGGAAGCTCTGATTAATTCGAATGCGGCTCTGCTTGACCTGAAGCGTGCAGCTGCTAGACGCATTCCGCAGGCAATGGCCGTAGCCCTTGGCAAGGATTGGAACAACGCAGATGTGCGCTTCAGGCCAAGCCCTGCGGGGCCTGCAGAGCAGCCCGCACTCTTCGTTGTACCTTCTCACCAGGCAGTGAGCATGCTTTCGAGGGAAGGCCTCGATTGCGAACTGCTCTGTAGGCCAGAGCCGCATTCGAATTAGTCAGAGCTTCCCTTGGTCTTTCTGGACTATCGCCTCGGCTCCTCATCAACTACCATGGCCGCTCCTGCCTGCCAACCGAGCCTGATCGTGCCGAACTCCATCGATTCAAAGCATGGCTCATCGACCCAACAAACAGCCGTTATCGTTGCCTTGCTGACCTTCGGCTTTTGGGGTGTCGCCCCGGTCTATTTCAAATGGCTGGATGCCGTCGACCCGATCGTCATTATTGCCCATCGCATCGTTTGGGCGTTGGCGACCTTGTTGTTGTTTCTGCGACTGCGTGATGGCGGGGACTTTTGGCGGCGGCTGATCATTCCACCGCGCATTGTCGCCGGCCTTTTGCTATCCGGCATTTTGGTGTCCACCAATTGGTTTATCTTCGTCTGGGCGGTGAGCAACGGGCAGATTCTTGAGACCTCCCTGGGCTACTACATCAATCCACTGGTCAACGTATTGCTTGGGATGATGTTCCTGGGGGAGCGGCTGCGGCCGCTGCAGTGGGCGGCCGTGTTGGTTGCTGCGGCTGGAACTGCCTGGATGGCGATTGCCGTAGGCGAGCTGCCGTGGCCGGCGCTGGCACTGGCATTCTCTTTTGGGTTTTATGGTCTGGTTCGAAAAAAGCTGCCGGTCGGGCCGCTGGTCGGCCTGACCTGGGAAACGGCATTGTTGTTGCCGGTCGCTGTGGTGTTATTGGTGATCGCCGATCAGTGGGCTTTCCAGGGTATTTCGCTGGCGGATCGCTGGTTGTTGTTTGGCACCGGCCTGGTGACCATCCTGCCACTGGTGGGCTTTGCCTTTGCTGCGCAGCGACTGTCACTATCGATCATTGGCTTCTTTCAGTACCTGGCGCCCAGCATCAGTTTCCTGATCGCCGTGTTCGTCTACAACGAGCCCCTGGGGCAGGCGAAATTGATGGCTTTTGTGGCGATATGGTTCGCTTTGGTGATGTATACGTTTAGTGAGTGGCAAGGACGGCGTCGGAAGATCATCGTTGGATTGGAGGTTCCGCGATGACGGCGATTTTTTACATCGGGCTGGCCGCCACAACGCCAGAAATACGTAGACTTTAGGTGAGTACCCGGGCTCCTGCCTCGTGGTCCCTGGGTCTGTTATGCTGCCTTTCTTTTCCCACTGAATGGAACCGTTTCATGCCTTACCGGTACGCGATCCGCGCCCTTGCCTTGCTGGTCACATCATTCTCGGTAACCGCTCAGACGGAGGTTAAACTCACCGCCGCCGATGGTGCGATGGGTGATTTATTTGGCTCCTCGGTCGCGGTGGACGGCGATACCGCCGTCATCGGGGCTTACGATGATGACGACGGCGGGTCGACCAGTGGCTCGGCATACGTGTTCTCACGCGATCAGGGCGGGACCGATATGTGGGGTCAGATCGTTAAACTCACCGCCGACGATGCCGCAGCGGCTGATCGCTTTGGCTGGTCGGTCGCGGTGGACGGCGATACTGCCGCTGTCGGGGCTTACCAGGATGACGATGACGGCATCGACAGTGGCTCGGCGTACGTGTTCTCGCGCAACCAGGGTGGGGCCGATATGTGGGGTCAGGTCGTTAAACTCACCGCCGACGATGCCGCAGCGGCTGATCGCTTTGGCTGGTCGGTCGCGGTGGACGGCGATACTGCCGCTGTCGGGGCTTACCAGGATGACGATGACGGCATGGACAGTGGCTCGGCGTACGTGTTCTCTCGAGACCAGGGCGGGGCCGATATGTGGGGCCAGGTAGGTAAACTCACCGCCGCCGATGCAGCGGCGTTTGATTACTTCGGCTACTCGGTCGCGGTGGACGGTGATACCGCCTTGGTCGGGGCTTTCTCCGAAGGGCTTGGTGGCTCGGCGTACGTGTTCTCGCGCAATGAAGGCGGGGCCAATATGTGGGGCCAGGTCGCCAAGCTCACCGCCGCCGATGCTGCGGGGACTGATTATTTTGGCTACTCGGTCGCGGTGGACGGCGATACTGCCGTCATTGGGGCTTATCGCGATGACGATAACGGGTCGACCAGCGGCTCGGCGTACGTGTTCTCTCGCGATCAGGGAGGGGTCGATATGTGGGGCCAGGTCGCTAAACTCACCGCCGCCGATGGCTTCGCGGGTGATCGCTTTGGCTACTCGGTCGCGGTGGACGGCAATACCGCCGTCATCGGGGCTTACGATGATGACGACGGCGGGTCGACCAGTGGTTCGGCGTACGTGTTCTCTCGAGACCAGGGCGGGGCCGATATGTGGGGCCAGGTAGGAAAACTCACCGCCGCTGATGCAGCGGCGGATGATGGCTTTGGCTGGTCGGTCGCGGTGGACGGCGATACCGCTGTCTTCGGGGCTTACGGCGATGATGATGATGGGGATAGCAGCGGTTCGGCGTACGTTATGTTTGGGTCGCCGGTGCCCGTCGAATTGCAGCACTTTGCTGTGGATTAGAGAGTCGCAGCAAGTGCCTTTTTGTTGTGATGGAATGGCAGCCGGGAATGTCCGGGCTAACCGCCAAACCCATCAGCAAATATTTCGTCGTCGATCGAAAGGCGAAAGACCGTCGTGCCCTGGGTCAGGTAGACCTCGCCTAGATGATCGCGACCGAAGGCCTGCACCGCGGCCAGCGAAATCGAAAGCTGTTCAGGCTGCAATCCGGTTGCAACGTCGGCCGACCACAGGCGGCCAGTGCACCAATCTCCAAACAGATAATGCCCACGTAACTGGGCAATGCCATCGCCCCGGTAGACGACGCCACCAGTGACGGAGCATTCACCAGCTGAGTGGTCGTATTCAATTTGTGGGTTGGTGTAGGCAGGGTCGAAACAGGATGGGGTGTTCATCGGGCAATCTGGGTCGACAGGGTCGGGGTCGAAGCAGGATAGGCCCTCCATCACTTTCCAGCCGTAATTGTCACCGCCACCGGCACTGAGCGATGTCACGGTGACCTCCTCGCGACTGAATTGACCGACATCACTCAAGAACAACTGGTTGGACTGGGCATCGAGATCGAAGCGCCAGGGATTGCGCAATCCATAGCCCCAGACCTCTGGCAGATGGCCAGCCGACACAAAGGGGTTGTCGGCAGGGATGCCATAATAAGGCGCTGTATCAACACTCTGGTCGACATCAATTCGAATCACCGTGCCCAGCAAGGAAGACGTGTCTTGTGAATCGCACTCCGGATCCTGCTGTGTTCCGCCATCGCCGAAACTGGTGTACAGATACCCGTCCGGCCCAAACGCGACCTGGCCGCCATAGTGTCCGCTTGAATTCGGGTGGTCGACTGTAATCAGAATGACACCACTGGTCGGGTCCACCTGATTGGGGTCGCCAGCCGAGCGTGTATAGCGGGCCAACACGCTTTTTTGATCGGCGTTGGTGTAATTGATGAATACATAGCCGTTGTTGGCATAGTCCGGGTGAAAGGCCAAACCGAGCAAGCCTTGCTCAAAACCGCCCGTGGTCAATGCAGAGACATCGAGAAAAGGCGTTGGCAACACAATCCCAGAGTCGAAGATCAGGACCCGCCCATCTTTTTCGGCAATGAACAACCGCGAGTCTCCGGTATTGGTGATGTCGGTGACATTGGTCTGGCCGGTGATGACCGGGTCGAGGAACAAGTTCGAACCAGCCATTACGATGCCTGGAATCGATACAAAAGCCAGAGCGAGCAGGCGTCGACAGGTTTTCATGTGGTGGCGTATTCCTCAATGGACCGTAGGCACAAGGCTAGCACGACAACCGCCCGCTATTCCGGTGATGTAAGATATCGGCACCAAGAACGAAAAATGACGACCGGCAAGGCGAAAAAATGAATCAAAGAAATCCCCTTTGCATCGCTCTGGCGCTGCTATTGAGTGCTCCGTTGGCGGCCAAAAACGCAACGGATGTTTCACCGCTAGCGCTTGAGACCCGCTCGGCCTCGCTAGTAGAAACGACGGTTCAGGATGGTATGCGAGTCGATGCCCGTACTGGCCGCCCGTTCGCGCTGTACAACGTCGGTTGGCAGTCAAATGGAGTGACGCCGGTCGACAAAGCGCGCAGTTTCATGGCGTCTCATGCAGATTTGCTTCGGCTAACGCCCGATGCGATCGAAGCGTTTGTGCACGTTGGAACTCGAGACATTTCAGGCTCCATTAGTGTTCGTTTCCGTCAGATGCATTTGGGGTTGCCGGTGCTCGGTGGTGAGATGGTAGTCAACATGAACCGAGCGGGCGTGATTGGTTTTGTTGTCAACGGTCATCAGGCAACGCACGGCCTGACGTCAAGCCGATCGGCAATCAGTGATGGCGCGGCATTGCAGGCCGCCACCACCCATTTGTCGACTGCCGGGCATGTCAGGCTACGGCGAACTGAATTGGCGATTTTGCCATCGTCGACACAAGCCAGTCTGGTTTGGAATGTCCGGTTGATTGCCGAACATCCAATCGGCGACTGGCAAGTATTGGTCGATGCTGTGAATGGCGAACTGGTCCAGGTTCGAGACCTGGCCTTGTACGCTCCGGTCAACGGTAGCGGCAAAGTGTTCGACCCAGACCCGCTGGCACCAGGTAATGATGTCTACGGCGGTAACTTTGTCGATGGAAGTGACGCAACGAACACAGACCTGGACAACGCGCGGTTCGACAAAACCCTGTTCGATATCGATCTCACGGCAGGGACGCATGCACTGTCTGGGCCGTACGCTCAGATTGTCGATTCGGAGAGCCCCAACCGGGGTCTGTTTTCTCAAGCCTCATCGACGTTTGACTTCACGCGCCAACAAAATGGTTTTGAGGCGGTCAATTGCTATTACCACATCGATACGTTCATGCGATATATCAATGTGACGCTGGGAATACCACTGTCACCGTTTCAATACGCTGGCGGCGTTCGCTTTGACCCACATGGATTAAATGGGGCAGACAACTCCCACTATACGGGCGGGTCTGGCGAGATTGCCTTCGGTGAGGGCGGTGTTGATGACGCAGAAGATGCGGATGTGGTGATTCACGAACTTGGCCATGGCATTCACGATTGGCTGACCGGTGGAAATCTATCGCAAGTTGAAGGCCTTAGCGAAGGCTTGGGCGATTATTTCGCAGCCTCCTACAAACGCTCGTTGGGGCACTGGACGAATACAGATGCTGAGTTTAACTGGGTGTTTGGTTGGGACGGCCACAATCCATTCTGGAGTGGTCGTGTGACCAATTATGGTGCAAGTTATCCGGGTGGGCTGGTTTCACAAATTCATACTGATGGGCAGATCATCTCAACTGCCCTAATGCGAATATGGGACATCATTGGTCGCGAGCAGACCGATCGTGCAGTTCTGGCCGGTATCGCGATGACAGGCTCCTCGACTAACCAACAGGACCTCGCTCAAGCTGTTCTGCAGGCGGCACACGACATGATGTATCCAGGCCATGAACAAATTTCGATTGCCGATGAATTTGCGGCCACTGGCTATATGCTGACTCCGGTGCCTGTAGAGTTGCAGTCATTCGGTATTGACTAGGGCTTGTCCTAAAGTTTCTGCGCGGGTACGCAAGTTGGCCATCGCAATCGCTGAGTTTCGTTGATTAGCTCGGAGCAGAATTGGGGCTAATAACCTCATCAATCCGTTGATTTCATAGCGCAAGATACGCGTGAAACGGGTGCCTTCATCCGTTGCCTTAAAATAGTATTGAAAGTGAACCTTGGAGCCTCCGTCGCTGGCGACGGCCTTGATCTCCCAGTACTGACCCGCCTTGGCATCAATGACCGTGTAGTTCAACTGACGATGGATGGTCAATGGCAGCCAGGACAATGGTCGCAGGCTAATCTCCTCGACGAAGGTATCCCCGACTCTGAGTTTTTTCTCGCTTGAACTGGAGCGCACCGAGTTGGGATGCCATTCGTGCCAAAGCCAGGGTTGGGTGATGTATTGATATAACGCTTGCGGTGAACAAGGCACATCGATGTGGTGGGTCATTGTTGGCATGCGAGTTTCCGAAACCTGGATTGTGCTGCTGACCATGAGCATAGCGTGTCTGTTGACCCTTGAACCATGTGTCTTTGCGCATTGACGTTTGATGTACGATGGTGACTGATCGACCCGCGTCGGGCGGTGCGAACAGAACGGGAATGCGACTGTGGAGGTGACGATGAAGCGGACGGTCAGCATGTTGAATGATGTGATGGGCCCGGTGATGCGTGGGCCGTCCAGCTCGCATACTGCTGGTGGTTTCAGAATCGGCCGCTTGTGTACCGAGTTGTTCGAAAGTGCCTATCCTGGCAAAAAAGCAGCCCGTATCGTTTGTCGCTTCGATCCCCGAGGCTCATACGCACCCACCTACCAACCGCTGGGGGTTGATCTGGCGTTCGCGGCTGGCGTGTTGGGTCGTGAAATGACGGACACCACCTACGAGACCGGGCTTAAGGACCTGGCGGCGAGCGGTGTCGATCTGAGTTTCCAGATTGAGAAGCTGCCAGAACGCCGCCCACACCCCAATGCCGTGCATGTACAAATGCGTTCGGCCGGTGGCGATGAGATGACCATTTGGGCTCGCTCTGTTGGCGGTGGCTTGATCGAGATCTACAGGCTCAACGACTGGACGATCGATCAGGACGGCAAACTTTGTGATCTGTATATCGACGTTGCCACCAGCCAAGCCGATGCAGTGACCAGCCATTTGGCTGGTCATCTGGAGCACTGGGCATGCTATGAAACACCGACCGCGGACGACCGAACGCTGTTGCACTGGCAGGGCGCCGCAGAGCCTGGCGAGGACCAATTAACTCGTCTGCGTGACTTGCCTGCCGTATACCAGGTCTATTATTCGCGTCCCGTATTTTCGCCCGCTGGAGGCACATCGATTGCCGACTCCATGGAGGCGTTGTTGGCCCTGGCAGATCAAAATGGCTGGAGTCTGGGACAGGCGGCGGTGAAGTACGAAGCGGCACTGCTTGATCTCAGTGAGCAAGCGGTCGGCGATGAAATGATGCGTCGTTACGCCATCATGAAGCAATCGATCATCGATGGCTTCGAGGATGCAAAGGTCAACATGCAGTTGACCCGACCAACCGCCTCGAAAATGCGAGATGCCGAGCGAGAAGGCCGCGTGGCGCTGGGCGGTATTTTGACGCGAACGGCCATCCGGGCCATGGCCTGTATGCATGTTTGCAATAGCCGTGGTGTCGTTTGCGCCGCGCCAACAGGAGGTTCCGCCGGTGTCGTTCCGGCAGTCATCTATACCTTGGAAGAAGAACGGTCCGTGCAAGGGCAGGACCTGGTGCACGCCTTGTATGCGGCCGCTGCAATCGGTTTGATTTTTGCCAAGCGAGCGACCTTCGCCGCCGAGTCGGCCGGCTGTCAGGTGGAGATTGGGGCCGCCGGAGCGATGGCTTCGGCTGCTGTTGTTGAGTCGGTTGGTGGCTCGGCCAGCGAGGCGGCGGATGCTGCTGCGATCTCATTGCAGAATACCATGGGGCTGGTTTGTGACCCGGTGGGCGGGGCTTGCGAGATTCCTTGCGTGACGCGAAATGGCGTGGCCGCTGGCAATGCGTTTCTCAATGCCGATCTGATCCTCGGTGGCTATCAAAACCATGTGCCGCTGGATGAGACCATTGACGCCTCATATAGCGTGGGCACCAAGTTACCCTGTGAGGTGCGCTGTACGGCCAAAGGGGGCCTGGCGGTTGCGCCGTCCGCGCTCAAACTGGCTGAACAGGCGGAGCGGCGCCGACAGGAAAACTTGCATGGCGGATGAGCAACCGCTGTTGTATTTGAACGCCGACGCGGTGCGGCGGGCGTTGCCGATGTCGGCAGCAATCGAGGCGATGCGCACCGCCTTTACCGAACTGGCCGCAGGTGGTGCCAAGGTCCCCGAGCGGATTCACCTGGATGTTGAGCAAAACAGCGGTGTGGCACTTTTCATGCCCGCTCACAGTCCCGCTTGTCAAAAACTGGCGGTCAAGGTTGTGACGCTATTTGAAGGCAACGCCGATCGCGGTCTGGAGCGAATTCAGGGGCAGGTGGTATTGCTGGACGATCAAACGGGTCAGACTTTGGCGATCCTGGATGGCAAGGCGTTGACGGCGATACGTACTGGTGCCGTATCCGGCCTGGCTACTGATTTGCTGGCCCGACGGGATGCAAAGACGGTGGCCATTTTCGGGGCTGGGGTACAGGCCAGGACGCAACTGGAGGCCATTTGTGCCGTTCGTGATATCACTGCAGCCAAGGTCTATTCACAAAGCGCCAATAGTGCGCAGCGATTTGCCGAACAGATGGCCAAGGCGTTGGGTATCCGTGTTGTTGCTGCCACCAGCAGCGCCGACGCGCTGGCGGGTGCCGATATCGTTTGTACCGCCACAACATCCTCCTCCCCGGTGTTTAATGATGCCGACCTGCCGAAAACAGTACATATCAACGCCGTCGGTTCCTACCAGCCCCAGGTCAGGGAGATTGCAGAGGCCACCGTTGTTCGATCGCGCATTGTGGTCGATCAGATCAAGGCGGCATTGGCTGAGGCCGGCGAGTTGATTCAGCCAATCGAAAGCGGTGCCTTGCAGCGCGGAGCTGTCAACACCGAGCTGGGCCAGTTACTCATTAGCCCCGAATTGTCTCGAAGTAATCAATCGAACATCACCCTGTTCAAGTCCGTCGGGCTTGCAATTCAAGACGTGCATGCCGCTGCGGAGGCGGCGCGCATAGCTACCGAGCAAAGTATCGGACAGCGTCTATGTCGTTGACAGATTCTCATTGACGGCACTCGTGCGTAATTTTTGAAAACAATCGTTTCCATTACAGGGTGAAAACCGATTATCGCTTGACCCGCACATAGCGACCTCTCAGCATAAACCGCGCATGCAACCATGCCACCGGCAGCGGGCGGTCAGGTTGGCTAGCAACAGCCCAGATTTAGCAGTAGGAGAACAGGATCTCTCCGCGATAAAGCTGTGCGCAACTGAAAAAGAATAAACCACAACTCAAACGATCGGGGGCGATCAATCTTGAATATTACGAGACGAAGTTTAATCAAAGGTATTTCCGGTGCGGCTGCTGCGGGAGCGGCGGCGACAACGACAGCGGTCGGTGCTGCATTGGACGTGCCAATAAAGGAAACGGACCAGGTCACCAAAGCGTTACCGGGGGTGACTAGACGGGCTGAAGAGGCCTATGTGCGGCGAGTCAGAGCGGCAGGGGCCAACGTGTTGGATGTGGTTGGGCAGGCCGCACAAGCGGTAAATACGGACGAGACTGCGCTACCGGGATATGTTGGAAACTTCTCCAAGACCTTGCCGCACAATGAGTTGGGCGAAGTCGATCCAGTGGCCTATGAAGCTTTGGTCGACGGCCTGGACAGAGACGATATGTCTGGTGTCATCTTGTCGCCGCAAGCTGAACGCAAGTTGGCCAACCCCAGTGCAGCGCGGTCTTTTGATATTTCTGGCGGTGATGCTCATTCAACCCGCATCATTCCATCGCCCAGCCTGACCAGTGCGCATGGCGCAGCCGAGATGATCGAGGTGTACTGGCAAGCGCTGACTCGGGATGTACCTTTTGCTGACTATTCGACTTCAGCCCTGATTGCTGACGCAGCGGCGGACCTGAACATGGCGTCCTATCCAATTGGGCCTCGGGACGGCGGCCTGGTGACGGCGGATACGATCTTTCGCGCCAATACCCTGGGTGATTTGGATGGGCCATACATCAGCCAGTTGTTGTTGCAGCCCATAAACTACGGTGCGGGGACCATTCATCAGCGTTATCGCGCGCCGGTGGTTGGCAGCGACTTTATGGACAGCTTCGATGAATACCTGGCCATTCAAAACGGTGCCAATCCGACGCGGCGAGAGACCTTTGGGCCGAAGCGCTACATTCGAACCAACCGCGATCTGGCCAATTATGTGCACAACGATGTGTTGTTTCAGGCCTATTACAACGGTGCCATGATCCTTCTCGGCCAGGGTGGCGTGATCACCAGCAACAGCCCATTTGCCGGCAGCCCGGTTGAAGGTGGTTTTGTCACTTTTGGCGGCCCTGATTTGCTGAATACGGTGGTGATGGCCGCGCGCATGGCGTTGACCGGTGCCTGGTACCAGAAATGGCTACAACGCAAGCTGAGACCGGAAGCATTTGGCGCGCGCATTGACGTTCAGCGACGCGGAATGGCCGACTATGGTATTCATTCCGACGTCATCAATAGTGCCGCTGTTGATGCCGTGGTTTCAGCTCAGGGCAATGCACTGCTGTCACAGGCCTTCCCGGAAGGATCACCCACGCACCCGGCTTATCCCGCGGGTCACGCCTGCGTGGCTGGGGCCTGCGCGACGGTGCTGAAGGCATGGGTCAACGAGGACGCTGAGTTTGCCAACCCGATGGTGCCGTCAGCCGATGGCACGTCTTTGCAACCGTTTGACGGGCCGCCCCTGACGTTGATGGGTGAGATCAACAAGCTGGCCAACAATATCTCCATTGGCCGCAATGCGGCGGGCGTTCATTACCGCACCGATGGTGAACAGGGCATGTTGGCAGGTGAGCAGCAAGCCATCGCGTTGCTGCGTGACCAGACCTTGATGTACACCACGCCTTTTGACGGTTTCGACCTGACTAGGTTCGATGGCACACCCATTCGAATTGCGGACGGACAGATACTGCAAGTTTAGTAGGCTAGGTGCCCCGCCATGATTGCGGGGCGCTTTTGTTCTTGAAAGGAGCCAATGGTAGTCGCAGGTGAACCAGGCCAGTCTTGGTGGTATTTCAATCCGGGTATGGCGATCGCGGGTTGGGGTAATTGCCACAAGCGAGGCCGGTTCTCCAGGCTTGACTGAATTGCGCGGACATACGATGCTTGCATTGCGCTTGCCAAAGCGCACCGATCGTTGAGAGACGCTGCACCGGACTCCTTTCCGTTACGCTCAATGATTGGACTGTTTAGCCAAGGGCGTCTTACTAGAGGATGACCTTATGTTAGACCCCAAAAGCAATCAATGTGTCGGCCGAGTAGTCGGTTTGTGGCGTTACCCGGTGAAGTCCATGGCCGGCGAGCCCTTGTCGGATACTGAAGTCTCGTGGCATGGGTTGGCAGGCGACCGCCGTTGGGCTTTCGTTCGCGGGGACGCACCCAACAGTGGCTTTCCATGGTTTACCCTGCGCGAGAAGAGTGACATGAGTCGCTACCGACCCTCATTCGCAGATCCATCAAGGCCGGACAAGTCACGGACTGTGGTGACAACCCCGACTGGGGAACGGCTCGACGTGACCGACCCGGCACTGCTGGCGACTCTTGATCCAGGGTCCGAGGGAGTGCGTGTCATCAAAAATGATCGTGGAGTCTTCGATACATTCCCTCTGTCGGTCATCACTACCAGCACTATTGCTGAGCTCGGAAACAGAGTCGGGCAGTCCCTCGCGGTTGAGCGCTTCAGACCCAATATTGTGGTCGAGCTGGCCGACGACGTTCCTTTTGTTGAAGACCAGTGGGTGGGTCGCGAGCTGCAGATTGGCACGCTGCGCATGCGCATCGACAAGCGCGATGGTCGCTGTGTGGTGATCACCATCGATCCGAAGACCTTTGAACGCAATACGGACATTCTGAAGACGGTCGCACGGGAGCGGCAGGGTTGTCTCGGTGTCTACGGCTCGACGGTTGAACCCGGTCGGGTGGCCGTGGACGACAACGTGCTTGTTGTTGCAGGCTAGAGCGCGTCCACAGTTTACGTTTTAGGGTACGGTAAACCGAAGGCATCGATCGCTCAGCCGTTGCGACTGTGCAAATGCTGGCCTGAAGCGCCCAGGCGTCATCTTTTGCACATCCAGCATGGGGACCTGGTGCTAATTTTCGCCCTGTACACGCCATCAACAATTATCGAGAAGCGTGTCCTATGAAAAGCAAATTGATCTGTACCTCCCTGGTCCTGTCTGTCGTCGCTGCGTCAGCTCTGGTGTCCGAACCGGCAAATGGCCAGGCCATTATCAAACACATTTCCAACTCGTCGCTGGCGGGCAAACCTTTAAGCCGCGATTCGTTCAGCATTTCGGCTTTGAACGACGCCAAGACCTTGGCCAGGACGGGTGATGTTGACGCTCAATACCAGGTCGGCATGCTCAATCATATGCGCGGTGCCTACTCACAAGCCGAGTCCTGGTATCGCCGCGCCGCATTGCGCAACCATCCGCTGGCCGCCTATAACCTGGGCCTGATGTACTACGAAGGCGAAGGTGTTGAGCGGGATTACACCACAGCATTCAACTGGTTCGAGAAGGCGGCTGAGGCCGGATCGCCCAGCGCCCAGTTTCAACTGGGTTTGATGCATTTTCATGGCCAGGGCGTAAGCAAAGATCCAGGCAAGGAGGCCTACTGGTATCGGCGCGCTGCCCTGGGCGGCAATGCTGAAGCCCAATACAACCTGGCGGTGCTGCTCAGCAAAGGCGAGGGCGTAGAAGAGGACGATGTCGCCGCCTTGGCATGGCTGGCCATGGCTGTCGATAATGGCGTTGACGCGCAGGCCCAACTGGATGAGTCCTACCAACGCATGACGACCCAGGAACGGCAGGCAGCAGCGCAAAAGCGTGTCGAATTTGAGGCGATGATCAAGCGACCAAGGTATCTGGTTGGGCGCTAGCCAAAGCCTTGAGCATGCCCTCAACCTCGGTTGAGGGTCTGTTCATTGCGGCGGAAGTCGAAAAAAGCGTTCGGCATTTCCGTGCAGGATCGCCGCGCGCTGTGTTGGTGTCAGCCACTCGATTGCTTCATACCTTTTCAAAATGGTGTCGGCCGGAATGTTGTCGGTACCAAACATGATGCGGTCCCCAAAGCCGGCATTGATCAGTTGTCTTAAGGCTTCTTCGTGTTGGTCGGCGGGCAGTACGCTGTTGGTGATAGTCAGGTCCAAGTAGACGTTCTGGTAATCGGCCAACAAGGCCAACGTCTCGTCCCAAAACCCTGAGCCGGGTCCATCGGAACCCACGTGTTGCAGCCAGATTCTCAATCCGGGGTAGGTCTGCAAAACGGGGCGTAACAGCTCCGGGTTTCCCATGTCGCCATTGTAATTCGGGCAACATTTGGGGTCGCTGCGCAGACCGCCTCCCGGCGGCGGGCCGCTCTCGGTATGGACGCCAACCGGGATGTCATACTCGGCTGCCAAAGCCCAGTAGGGCTGCACTTTTTCATCAGCAGGTGCAGAGCCATCATAGTTGAACATCATTTCATGCAAGACACCGACATGGCCGGCCTTGATCTGCCGTTCCAGCCAGTCTAGTTCGGGCAATCCCCGGTTGCTCTCAAAACAATGAAACCTTGGGTGGCCTGAGTTTTCCGGGCAGGGCAGCATCGGGCCTGCGATAAAGCGACCTGGGTATCTTTTCACCCAGCGTTCGATCTGGTCGGTTGAGCTAATTGATAACACGGCGACAGAGATGTTGTTGCGATCCATCGCCTTGATGACATTGGCGCGGAAGTTGTTTCGGTCTGAGGTATGTGGCCAGGCCGCATGGCGGTGGACGTCAATGATTTGCTGATGCTCCGCATATGCCATCGGCGCGGTTGTTAGCAGCGTAGCGCTGATCAGCAAAAGTGAACGACGTGCAATGCGTCGTAGTGATGCGCCATTCATGTCAATTACTCAAGGCAGGGTGGTGGGTTCAGTATAGAAGTTTTGTTGGTGATGACCCAAGGCGGCGGTACAGCAGATTGCTCGCCTTCGCGGCAACAGGTCGCTGCCAGCCACAGCATTGTCGGTGTTGGACAGGTACAGAACAGCCACCCCTCCTAGACTTCGATGGTGAACGAGCGATGGTCGCTCGAATTGGGAGGGGATTTCATGAAACAGTCAAATTGCATTACAGCGGCATTCTGCTGCGTGGCAGTATCATTTGGCACTGCGGTCTTCGCAGCGGGTGGCGACATCGACGCGACTTTCGCCAACAACGGCTTCGCTATTAGTGCTGTCGACCTGGTTCCGGGCGGCAATGACTCGGTCGGTGATCTGGTCGTTGGTGTTGACGACTCGGTCTATCAGGTCGGTGTCGCAGAGGATAGTCAAGGTTGGCGACACTTTATCCAGAAGCTGAACGCGCAAGGGGGCGTTGACAGCAGTTACGGTAGCTCGGGAATGGCCTTTCTGCCACAGGCTGATCCCAAGGTCGGGGCCTACGGTGCCCTGATGGGCAATGGCAATGTGTTGGTAACAACGGCGGAGTGGGACGCGACCAATTCTCGGCTTGATGCCGTATTGCGACAGTACCGACCGGATGGGTCGCTGGATGCCCAGGCCTTTGGCGGCGCAGGACAATTCGTGTTGAGCAACTTTCCTGGCGCTCGGCTTGAATACGTTTCAGACCTCGCCATCGACTCACAGGGCCGAATCGTGCTGGCCGGTATCAGTGCACGTTATCCCAGTTTGACCTTACAGATGATGGTGGCTCGCATCTTGCCCAATGGTACGCTGGACACGTCTTTTGGTGGCGGTGTGCTTCAGGGTTCACCCATCCCGCAGTTTGACACCACACTTCGTGGCATGCGGGTGCTGGCCAATGACGACATCGTCGTAGGTGGTGGCGTAAAGACGGCCTATGATGACTGGGATTTCGCGCTTTGGAAGATCAAGAGCACAGGAGCGACTGATACCAGCTTTGGCAACTCCGGATTTCAGACGGTCTGGTTTGATATTGGCGGTTTGCACACCGATTTCGTCAAAGATCTGGAAGTGCGAGCCGATGGCAGCATCTTTGCGGTTGGTCGGGCTGACGACAGCAATGGCAATGGCAATATCGCCATCGCAATGTTGACACCCTCTGGACAATTGGACACCAACTTTGGCAACCAAAGTCCGAAAAATGGCCGCTTTCACATGAGTGTTGGGGGCGGATACTTCAACGAGGCCGTCTCGGTGGCCAAACGCGCCAACGGCAGCTTTATCGTAGCCTTGTTGATCGAATCCGGTAGCAATATTGACTTCGGTGCATTGCAGTTCACCTCGCAAGGCTACCTCGACACTGGTTTCGGCTTCCTCGGGCTGCGCCAATATTCATTCAATTACGGCAATGATGAGGAATTCTCAACATCGATTGTTGTCGACAGCCAGGACCGCGCCTTGATAGGTGGCTGGGCAGGCTATAGCAACTCAGATAATGACTTGATGCTGATACGACTTCAGCCCTGACGTAACAACTTCCAAACTAAAAAAGCACGTATTTCGTGGCTGGGCGATAAGGATCAGTGAGCCGAGATTTACCTCGGCTCGTTGGTTCGCTTAATCGACCCCGAACAGCATTAGCTCGACAGGCAGGGTGCCATCGGGCCCAACATAGATTCGGTCCACTCGGACAACATCGCCTGGATTGACATTGCCGCTGCCGACACCGCATTGGGCAAAAACACTCTCAACCACCACTATGGCGTTGGTTGTAGCCGCCGTGTTTGCCCAGATGCCACTAGCTGGCACAGCAGCGGTGTTAAAGCTGCCCAACGCTGAGACGCAGCCGTCGCTCAAATAGAGTGTAAAGGTGCATTGAACCGTTTGGCCTACGGCGGTATTGCTCACGGGAAGGAACCCGTACATACCGAAGTCAACCACGCCGGCGGGGATGTTGGTGTCGACACAGCGTCGAACGCCATGCTCATTGGTCACGGCGGTCACCTCAGCTGATCCTGAAGTCAAACTGCCATTCAGATCCTCCGAAGAAAACTGTTCTTGCCCTGCGGATGGGTAACTGTCCCACCCCGCGACGCTTGAATCGAAATTCTCCACGAATACCTGTGCATTCGCCGCAGAAGCCAATGCAAAAACGATAAGTCCGAACAAACGTTGCATCTCGAAAGTCCTCCAGTTCTGATGAGGCAAAGACTATCAAAGATCAGTTCGTGTCGTCACTCTGTGGTAGTGACCGAGGATGAAACGCTTTTTGGTAGCGACCAGTGTCTTTCGAGACTACAACCTTGATCGCTGGTCGTAGGCCGGCTTATTGTGAGCACTCACTGTTGGACGGAATGGTACGTCATGAGCTCGAATTCGGGGTCCTCAGAGTCACCAAGCGCTACTGTCGAAAAATCACCGACCATTCTCGCCCGATTGGCACGAAGCCTGAAGGCGCGCGACTGGGGCGCGGCGGTGATTGAGGTTGCCATCGTGGTGATCGGCATTTTCATCGGTCTGCAAGTCGATGCCTGGAATGATGTGCGCAAAGATCGTCAGGAGGAATCCGACTATTTGCAACGGTTGCATGATGATGTGGCGACCCTGGTCGGCATGCAGCAGCAGCGCATAGAGACGCGTATGGAAAGGCTGGAAGACATGGCTGACGCGGCTGATATATTGATCGGCGTTGCGCCGGTTACAGACTGGAGCAAGCGACATTGTGATGCCTTGGCGTTCTCTCACATCTACGTCCCATTGCCGATGGCCTTGCCGGCGCTGGATGAGATGCTGTCTACGGGCAAACTGAGCTTGATTCGCGACATTCCATTACGCGAAGCATTGTCACGCCTGCAAATTCAGGTGGTCCGCAGTGAAGAAATGATCGCCCGCATCGATGGCAGCGTTCGGGTGCTGTCACGGCATTATCCGCATGCCATTTGGGAATCCATAGTGCCGGACGATGAATCCGAAAACCGTCGGCACGACACACAACCGGCCTGCGATCTTGAAGCCATTCGCTCAAACCCGGTTTTACTCAATGATGTCGCTGACAACTACAGCCGATATCATGCCTATGCGACCAGTGGTTTAGCCAATACATTCGAACATTTCCAGCAGGTGCATGACCTGTTGGATCTGCAACTAGGCTTTAGTCACTAATCGAGGCTATTTCTCTCAGCGACACGACGTATACAAGTTAGGCGTGCATTGCCTGCGGCACCCAACGGGCCGACCAAAGCCTTTTTGGCCTTGGGGATTCCTGTTGCCTACCGGGTGTCAGTTAGCGACTTGAGCCCCGACAACAGTTACAGCCACACGCTGACTGAGTTGGCTGGCGGGAATCCCGGTCAGTTTCGTCGAGACCTGAACCTGTTGTTGTGAGCCGATGGTTTGGTCGACGTTCTGGTTGTACTGACGTACCTGGCCATTGGCGTCGATATATCTTATTTGCAGGAGGACGCGTCGAACGGACACTGGTGAGGCGTTGCCAACCGCGACCGATACACGATTGCCCTGCACGGGAATGGCCTGAACGCGAATGTATTTGCCTGGGTTGCTCGGCAGGTCGAGCCTGACGACTTGGCGCTGAGCGCTTTGTCCCGCTGGAGTGGTGCCGTCTGCAGCTGCCGCTTGGTAGTACTTGAATGCAGAGGCTTGATCACCGCTGTTTTGTGCGATATTGCCAAGCAGCAAATTGGCTTGCGATGTAGGCAGAAGCTGCACGCTACGTTCCAGATCGGTCCGTGAGGCGGCAAATTTTTTCATTTCGTGACGCACCTGACCGCGACGCAAGTAGTAGTAGAAAAAATTTTCATCGCGCCTCAGTGAGTCGGAATAAGCGCGTTCAGCTTGCCGATAGTCCTTGTTGACCGCATGAGCGTCGCCCCTCAGCGCGTAGAACAGTGCCTCCTTTGGTTCTTGATCAATCGCCTGATCGGCATAGCTGAGCGCTTCACGTGTGTCTTCTTCGGCCAATGCCTTGCGGCCCTTGTCATAGGCATCGTAGGCCGGCTGCACTGACCTCAAGTAAGCCATCTTCTGCTGATATCGCTCACGCCCCATCACACCGCCGTCAGGCAATGTCGCGGCCGTGGCCTTGTTGTTCTCAACCCGCTCACGCGAGGGCGGATGACTGGCAAATAGTCCAGACATCCAATCCTGGTTGCGCCCTTCTGACAGTTCGACAAAGGTCTCCTGCAACTCGACGGCGCCTTGCGGGTCATAACCGGCGGCTGACATGTATTGCATGCCATACAGGTCGGACTCTCTTTCAGCATCGCGACCATACTTGGTGGTGACCAATTGCGCGCCGACCTGAATGCCCAACATGCCGACTTGTTGCAGCGTCTGGTCATCAACCTGGGTGCCCAGCAATACCATGCCACCGACGGCACCAACCTGGGTTAGAACGCCTTTGGATTGCGCGCGAGCACCATGGGCGGCGTCAGCATGGACCAGCTCATGACCCAACACTGCAGCAAGTTCGGCTTCTGATTCCATCTCGGTCAGCAGGCCTCGGTTGACAACGATCTTGCCACCGGGCAAGGCCCATGCATTTGGGGTGGAGTCATTCAGGATATGGAATTCCCAATCGAGATCCCGTTTGGCGTGTTCGGCGAGGCTATTGCCTACATCTCTGACGTAACCAGTCAGTTCTGGATCGAGAATGAAATCACCACCTTGAGCTTGCCGTAACGGCGCATATTGCTGAGCCCCAATCGAGCGTTCCCAGTCTTCCGACATGAAGTTCAGGTTGCGCTCCCCAGTCACTGGGTTCACGGAGCATCCAGCCAATGCCAACAGCGGAATCAATAGCAATCGGTTCAACATTTGTTTCCAACCCAATATAGTGCGAGAGCAAGTTCTGAGGCCAAGCTTAGAACAGGACTGGGGTCGACGGCTAGCGGTTGGCTCTGGGATTGCGTGGCTCGCCCGCATGACGGCTGGATCGTTCGGCACTGTTGGCCCAGCACTGGCCCAGAGCATACTGGGTAATCGGAGGCTGTCGCGTAACTACAGCCTCGCGCGATACATGGACGTATCGCCATTTCTATGGGTTTTAACCCGTTGAAATGTAAGGGTTTCGAAAACTACGCTTTTCGGAATCCGTGTGTTGCTAGTCCAGGACGGACTATTGCAACACCCTCATCTGGAATAGGAGTCGAGATCCACAAGATGCGCCGTTCGCTCATACTCGCTCTCGCGGTATTGTTTCAGCCCATGGTCAGCCAGGCTTCCGTTGAATCGTCTCAACTGAATCGCCAGGTCCTTTCTGCGCTCGACGAGGAGAGATTAACTGGCATTGTCTGGTCAACTGTATCGGGTGATGAGGTGCAACTTGGTAGTGGCGGACATGCCAGCAAGTCGCCGACTCGAGCGATGTCTGCCGACCATAAGGTACAGGTTGGCTCGGTAACGAAATCTGTACTGGCCATTGGTGTGCTCAGGCTGGTGACTCAAGGTGAGCTTTCACTGCAGACAAATGTCGAGCAGTTGTTATCCGAGGTGGCCTTCAACAACCCGTGGCATGCAACTGATCCGGTCACCGTGGAACACCTGCTTACGCACACTGCCGGTCTCGACAATATTCGCATGTGGCAGTTCATGAGCAGTTTCCCGACGCCCAGCACGCCATTGTCAGAGGCCTTTCCCGCCACTGACAAAACACTACTGAAGGTCCGCTCGCGACCGGGCACTCAGTATTCCTATTCCAACATGGGCTATGCCCTGTTGGGCATGGTGATTGAGAAAGTTACCGGGCAGCGGTATGAGGCTTACCTCGACGATCAGCTGCTGGCCCCCTTGGGTATGCGCGACAGCAGCTTCGAGTATTTGAGCCAGGCAAACCAGGCCGGCGCCATGGCCATGGGACATTTCGAGAATGACGTTGCCCAGCCCACGGTGCCGATGTTTCTCAGGCCAGCGGGACAATTCACCACTACGGCGGCCGACATGGCGCGATTCATGCGCTTCTTGATGGGGGATGGGCGGGTTCACAACGAACCATTCGTTGATCAAGCGTTGTTGCAAGCCCTGGGCCACTACGCCGACTCAGACGCATCGCGGGCCGGACTGTTGTTGGGCCATGGTTTGGCCTTTGCCATGCGGGACAGACATGGGGTGCTTGGTCAGTGTCACCCGGGCACGACGCTTGGGTTTCGCGCCTATATTTGCTTGTTCCCAGAGTCCGGGAAAGGCTTCTTCTGGGCGGTCAATACAGACAGCGAAACGGCAGACTATGAACGAATCAACAAGCTGTTGATCAAGGCTCTGAGTATTCCAGACAGCCCGGTCGAGGCGGCCGAGCCGAGGACGTTGAATGTTGACGAACTGGAAGGGTGGTATGTCTTGTCGCCGAACAACATGGCTGAGTTTGCGCTGCTCGACCTGGCGTTCAACGCTATTCGGGTGGCCGGTGTCGGTGACAAACTGGCAATCAAGTCACTGCAGGCTGCAGATCGTGTTTTCATTCCGCTTGACGACCGGCGTCTGAGGGCGCTTGATCGCACCCGTGCTTCACTGGTTGTGGTGAAAGACGATGCGACAGGCACGGTCATCAGTGACGGACTGTATACCTATCAACGCAAATCGGTACTGATCTTGTTGCTGTATTGGGCCAGCTTCGCCCTGGGCCTGGCCGGTCTTGTTTACTTGATTGTGGCAGGTTTGCTCTGTCTGGCCTTGAGAAAGCGCCAGCGCACTAAGGCCTTGTTTTGGCCACTGATCAATTTAGCTGCTTTTGCGTTGCCGGCATATTTCTATTCTCAACAGTCGTTCCTAAAGTTCGGCGAGATGACGACTGCCAGTATTTCATTGGCGCTGCTCACCGGCTTGCTGCCAGTGAGCCTCACCGCGGCCATCATTATTGCACTGCGTAGCGAAGCCAGCCGCTGGCGGACCACTGACGTCGTGGCGGCAACCATGGCGCTACAACTGTGCCTTTTGCTATTCGCGCATGACTTGTTGCCAACAGTCTTTTGGAGTTGAGCTCGGCGTTCGGATCTGAGGGAAACCTGGCGTCCGGCCGGGTCACTCACTGCGCGTTAACGGAACACGGTGAAGCCCAGCCCCGTTGTGCAACCCGAGCATCCAGATTGTGGCGCCGCTGAGCGCAGCCAGTTGGGTGGCTTTGGACTGCAAGGCAAGCGCCCGAATCGGACTTTCAAATGGCAATCGGTCACCAATATCGCCTTGCATGTCCACCAGCAAAAGCGACCAGCTGTCGTCTTGCATGCGCGTGGCTACAGCGGCCAATCCGGCAAAGGAAACTAGTTCTTCGGCGTTGTTCACTGTCGCCGGCAAGGTCGCGATTTGCAGTGGCTCCAAGTCAAGGCTGGTACGAATCAGTTTATGCTCATCGCCAACGCTGGCCACCAGCGCCAAATCGTTGCGAACCGCATCGAATGCCAGTGCAGCCCCTTTGACCAGAGTCACGTCGTCAAATCGGTTCTTTCGTTGCCATGACTGCGTCTCAGGGTCGTAGCGCGAGACGAAGCCCAGATCCTCGATCACGCCCTCGACCTGTTCTGTGGTACTGATGAAGTACCGACCATCGGCTGCTTGCGCAATATCGATACAACGCATTGACCGTAACCCCTGATAGGGGGGTGGGCCGGGCAGAAATCTGGTCAGTGACAGTTGCCCAAGGTGCCATCGGAAAAGTGCGACCAGGCATGAGTCAAACAGCACTAGCACGCTTTCTCTGTCCTCAACGCCGAGTGCTTCTCCTACCGCGGACGACGCGCCGCTTGGGTTGCCAAAGGACAGATTTGGCAGGGCGAAGCTGCCCAACGCTTGTCCGCTGGGGAGCGACACCATCTCGAACCGAGTGTCTGGAAAAAACTGTCCGGTAAACAGCATCTCGTGATTCCTGGTGACCGCAGCAACGCGGCCCATCGGCCCTAGCGCGCTTTCATCAGCTGACAGCGATTCCATCTCGCCGAAAGCCAGGGGCCTAATCTGAAGTTCGGCAGGATCGATACGTTCGATTTCAATCTGCGGTCGTGGCGTTAGGTCCGGACGGTTAGGGACCTGGCTCCAGGCGGGAGAGGACAGGATGAGAGTGGCAATAAGGGCGTTGGCAAAATGACGACTGTCCATTTTATTTCTCCTGTACCTAGTGTTGATGAACCTGACCAAGCGACGTGGAGGATCGACGGTCATTCACGCAAAGGCAATTATATACTTTTGTCACGCCTTGCGGGCCTGAAGCGATCAAGTGTCCAGTCGATTGCGGCCTCGCGCTCAATTTGTGTGAGTCAATCAAGTCATTGGAGTAGTATCAGAGCGACCCTTGTGGTGCGCCAACCGCCAACAACACAGGCTGCAAATGTCATGTTCAAAGATCACCGGTTCATTTTCATACTGTTGGCGTGTTGCTCGATGAGCGCACCGTTACATACGCTCAGCGCTCAACCTGCTTCCGACCAATTCCCGATTCTCACTGATGACCACGCTGTCGGTGATGGGACGATGCAAACTTGCCTTCCTGAGCTTGACGGCAAGGTTCTTTGCGGACGGTACCGGGTATTTGAGGATAGAGCGCAGGCCGATGGGCGCGTTATCGATCTTGCTTTCGTGCTGGCCAAAGCGTTTGACGCCGACTCAGCCCACACTGATGCGGTAACCTTTTTCTTTGGCGGACCGGGTGCTTCGTCGATTGTATTGGCGCCCGGCACCATCAACAGCTACCGAGGCCGACAGTTAAGGCAGCATAGGGACTTGCTGTTTCTTGACTTCCGAGGCGTTGGCCAGTCGGCACCGTTGTATTGCGACGTGCCGTACCCGGGGGGGATTGCATCGCGATTCGGGACGTTGTTTCCGGTCGACCATGCCGAGGCTTGCAGAGACAAGCTCATTCAAGGCACGGATCTGAGCCAATACCACACCGCAGCCAACATGGACGACCTGGATGAGCTTCGCCAATGGTTAGGCTATGAAGCGTTGAATCTGGTTGGCGGTTCCTATGGGACCAGAGAAATTCAGGTCTATCTGCGCCGTCACCCAGAGTCGGCTCGGGTGGCTGTGCTCAATGGGGTATCACCAATTTTCGAGACCAGTTACATCAAACATGCCGTTCGCCTGCAACAAGCCCTGGATACCTTTGCTGCCGAGTGTGAACTGGATGAGCAGTGTAGCGAGAGATTCCCCAATTTTGCCGAACAATTGCAAAGCACATTGCAACGTACGCAGGTCGACCCACCCGCAGTAAAGGCCGAAGGGGTGGATGTGGTGTTCGGCCCAGGCGAGTTCGGCTATGCCCTGCGCGGCCTGTTGTATGGACGGGCCGACGACATTCCAAAGTTGATCGAAGATGCGACCAAAGGCAACTGGCAGCCGCTGGTCGACTACTACATCGAGCGTACCAATTGGGTCGGCGCTGGCGGCGGGCTGGTGCCATCCGGTATGCATTTTTCGGTACTTTGTGCTGAAGATATCGTCCGTGTATCGCGGCAAGACATTGCCGAGCAGACCGCCGGTACCTTTCTTGGTGACTACCTGATCGGGGGCTACAAAAACGTTTGCGACATCTGGCCTCATGCCAAGATGCCTGCTGAGTTTTTTAAGCCCGTAGTGTCTGATGTGCCCGCTTTGTTGTTGTCTGGCAAGCGCGATCCGGTAACACCGCCGTCAGGGGCTGATGCGGTGGGTAGACACCTCACCAACAGCCTGCACATAACCGTCACTGCAGCGGGGCATGGTGTTGGCGGTCGCTGCGTCAATGAAATTGAGGTCGAGTTCATTCAAGCGGGTACGCTGCGGGGGCTGGATACCAGCTGTGTGCAGCAGTGATGATCAAATCAAGCGGCGTCGGATGATGCATTGCATCAGTGCCTGTCCTTGGGCCAGCGTGGCTCAAGACTCAAGGGGCTAATCGGCGTGGCATAATTAGCCCATGCGGAGCACGGTCCGGCCAACGACGACATTATTTTCGCTTGCAGCGTACGTCTTCTTGGCGTCTGCCCCCCTGGCCGCTTTGAACTTGGGGCCTACGCCTCCCGCTAACATCGAGTGCTTTGTTTCGTCGCCGACTGCCGGCACTGTCACCATTGATCCGTTTGCCGATGGTCAATGGCTGCAACACCGAGGCAATCGCAAGCTCACGGGGCAATCGCCGCTGATCGGCAATATCGATTGCCCTACGCTGCAGTGGTCCTATGACTTTGGTGCGCGTAAACACCTGCTGTCTGTCCGGCCCAGCGACGCTTCCGGTGTTGTGGAGTTACCGTCTGAGGATCTGCCCGATGACGAACCGGACGTTTACACCGAGTTCGGCATGCGAGCTCCAGCACTGGATTTGGATGGCGATGGCTACGCCGAATTCCAAATCGATCATGATGAGCCGGTCGGCGATTTCATACCCACTCTCGATGGCTACGAACGGTTCAACTGCCACTACGGTGGTGAATGCTTCCTCGACAACTATGCTGATGGGAGCTGGCAGAATGTCTACACGACCGAAGCGCTTGATTTCGGCAATCAGTCGTATCCGATTCGACCTCTAATTGGCGATTTCGACAATGACGGTGCGCTTGAAGTGGCGATACTGCCGTTTGATGCGATGCATATGTTCGATCTGGCCAGTGGGCAGCTGGAACAATCGGGCCTTTTCGGCGAGTTCATTGGCAGTAGCACGCGAGGCTATGGTTGGTTCGGCGCCTTTAACCTTGATGACGACCCCAGAACCGAGTTCGTTATCCTTGGCAACTTCCTTCAGTTCATATCGGTCATCGGCTGGGTCGATGGTGAGTTGAAGGAGTTGTGGGATCGGGAGATAGAGCAGGGGACCACACGTAATTTCGCGGTTCATGAGGCCGCCACCAACCCGGTCGCTGATGTCGATGGTGACGGTCGTCCAGATATCGTTACATCGATCCTCAATGAGTTTGGTGATGGTCGCTGGCACCTGCTTGTTCTCGATGCCCTGACTGGTACCGTCAAAATGGATCTGCCGGACGCGCATCTGGCCGGGCTTGTTGATCTGGATGGTGATGGGACGTCCGAAATATTTGCCGCTGGCGCCAATGGGCGTGTTGTTCAGGAGTTCGGCAATGCCCAGGTCATCTCGCTGCTGAACCAGCAACAGACGGTTCTGTGGTCATCGACCGATGAAGGGTTCGAGCGTATCCATCGCTATGAATTTCCGAGCAACGTCCGGTCCGGTCAGCCCTACGTGTTGCGTGACCTGTTTAGCGTCACCGAGTGGCTTGGGGATGCGCCTGTTTTTGCGACCCGGGAACGAATTTCTGCCACGACGAATCAATTGCGCTTCTATCAATCGGTTGATGGTTTCATTGAACAGGTCGCCTCGCTGAGTGGTCCCCAGTTGAAGGTGCTGTCTGCGTCAAAGGACCCGGTGCAACGCGGCGTTTTGGTCTGGGGGAAAGCGGACTTGCCGCGGGACAACGAGATCACTGTGGACGATCTGGACGTTTCGTGGGAGCTCAGTCGTCGCGAAGATGGTGAGGATCAGCGCCCGAGTGGACCGGTCATCCTCAACACGGCAATGAATGTTGGCGTACTGGCTCCTGACCAACAACCCACAGTTTTGGTGGAGGACTACCGCGAGCGCATTCATGCCATTGAAATCGATGATGATGGTGAACCGCAGTTCAGATGGCGCGTCAACGGACGAGGCATGCACAGCGGCGAGACCAACATTTCCGGAATCCACGTCAGTTCATCCGCAGTTCTTGCCAAACTACAAGATGCGCACTCACTTGCCCTGATTGCGGCTTATACAGGTCAAGATAGCAGCGCAAAAATTGCCGCATATGACGCCGATGGCCAACGCTTGTGGCGCAAAACGGTGGATATTCAGGGTGAGCGGCCTGCCTTTGACGAGCCGGGGCTCATCTACTGGGGTGCAGGGCATTTTCGCAATAATGAAACGGAAGATGTGCTGATAGGTGTCCGTCGTACCATTCATACCTCCGAAGAGCTGCATCTACTCGATGGCCAGACCGGTTCATTGCTGTGGTCACGCGACATCAGTGGCACGCGGCGGGACTGTCTCAACATCTATCCTTGGGAAACCGAAATCAGCGTGACTGGTGCCAGCGGTTCCCAGATGCCGGTATTTGACTGGGATGGCGATGGCCTGGACGATGTTTTGAATTCACATGATGGTACCTTCGACATCATGCGTGGTGCCGATGGGGTCATCTTGCTGGACCGCTGGACCAATGGTGGGGAGGGGTGCACCAATGCCGAAATGATTTTTGAAGAACCATTCAGCGACGCCCCAATCATTGCGATTGCTGACGTGCTGGGCGACGACGCCGAGGACATGGTTTTTGCCAACAATGAAACGACGTTGGCGGTACTTGATGACGCTGCAGAAGTCGTTTGGAATTCCTCGATTGGCGATGGCAGTGCGGCCAAACGGACCTTTCCCGCGCTTGGTGACTTTTCTCCGAACCCAGGCATTGAGTTATTGAGCGTGAGCCACTGCGACCAGGACGGGCAAGAGATACGTTTGTTTGCCGCTGAGAATGGCGCGTTGCTGGCAACGCTACCTTTGGCTGATGCATGTCGATGGCCTTTCGCACGAGGAGCAGTATCGGCCGATATCGATGGTGATGGCTATGCCGAAGCGCTGTTCTCCGCGCAGGATTACCTGTACGCAGTCGGAGCTGTTGACGGAGAGCTTAAGGTTTTGTGGCGTGTGCGTTTTGCCGATGACGCCAACAATGTCTACGCCGGCACCCTCGGCGATGTGATCATCGCCGATGTGACCGGTGATGGGCGTCCGCAGATTCTGGTGACTACTGAATCCAATCACCTTTACGCACTAGGCAGCTCCGAACCACAGGAGGTTTTTCCGATCGGTCCTTACCTCAATGACGCCTGGGGTAATCTGGAAACGCCTGGACAGGGGTTGTTTATCATGGTCTTTCCGCACCTGGGCCTGGTTTCATTAGCCTGGTTTACCTACGATACCAAGCTGCCAGCTGCTGAGGATCAGGCGATCGTTGGGGATGCCGGTCATCGCTGGTTGACGGCTACAGGACCCTACCTCGGTGATCGGGCGTCGCTGACCATTACAAGCACATCCGGCGGAATTTTCGATGCTGCGTCGGCCATCACCAGAGTGACCGATGGTCGAATCGAACTGCGGTTCACCGAGTGCGGGGCCGGCTTTCTCAAGTATTCGATTCCATCGATCGATCAGCATGGCGAGTTTGCCATCCACCGAGCAGTGGATGACAACAATGCATGGTGTGAAGAACAGGTTTCAGGCGTGACGCGTTTCGATCAATCAGTGCCAGCCGGTGCCTTTACGATTAACCCGGGTCTAAATGATGCGTGGTCCAACGCGGCGACGGACGGCCAGGGTTTCGCCGTTGTTGTGTTTCCAGAGCTCGGTTTGGTCTCATTGGCCTGGTTCACTTACGACACAGCCGACTACATCTCAGCCGCTGACGCAATGCTTGGTGACAATACGCATCGTTGGCTGACAGCGGCCGGAGCGATCAATGGTAATCAGGCCACGATGAACATCGACATCACATCCGGTGGTCTGTTCAACCAGGGCACGCCAGTGCAGCATACGGACCCACCTGGGTCCGATGGTACGTTACAGATTACATTCCATGATTGCGCTTCAGCGACGGTTGTTTACGACATGCCGCAACTTGGGCTGCAAGGCAGCATTCCGATCGAACGGTCGGTTTCAGACAACACAGCTATTTGTGAGGGCTGGGTAGTTCGATGAGAGGCCGTGGGTGGCTGGCGCTCGAGTTCATCAGGCGGCTACGCTGCAGGGGCTGGATACCAGTTGTCTTGCGCACTGATATGATGCACGCCAGGAGGCGATACCAATGTTGTTGCGAAGTATTAGCAAGCACTTGCAGGCCCAGAACTGGTTCGCGGTTTGTCTCGATTTTTTGATTGTCATTATCGGTGTCTATATCGGGATACAAGCCGCGAACTGGAACGAAGAGAGCCGGCAGGCACAAAAGGCCAAGTCACTGGTGCAGCGAATGACCATCGATTTGGAAAACGACCAGCAGGTCATGCAGTCACTGATCGACTATAAAGCGGTGGTTCGAAATTATGGAAAAACGGCGATTGCCGGGTTTGCCGCTGACAATGACGCGGTGAGCGATGAGCAATTCGTGATCAGTGCCTACCAGGCCAGCCAGGTGGTCCTGCCCTGGAGCTATAGCTCCGCGTACTCTGAACTGATCAACTCCGGCACGCTCGACCTTGTCGAAAATTCAGACCTTAAAACGATGATTCTCGGCTACTACTCAAACGCCTGGGCCAAAAACACAAACACAACGATGGTGGCGCCCTATCGGGAAAATATTCGCCGAGCCATTCCAGATGTGATTCAGGACAGGGTTAGAAACGAATGCGGTGATATTTTGATGCCGGTGGCAGCGTCGATAGGTGCGACGTTGCCAACGACTTGTGATTTGGACTTGCCTGATGAGTTGTTCCGTGAAGTCGCACAGTATTTGCGTACTCAATCCGACCTTTTGCTGGACCTGAATTTCCAGATGGCGGTTTATCACATTCAGGTCAATAACTTGACCGCTCAAATCAACGAAGCGCAAGCGCTGGTCGATGCCATAGCGATGGCAAGGTAAGAAGGTATGTTGTGCAGTTTGAATTAGTCACAATTGCCTTGATTCATTCGAAAGACTTCCCATGAAAAACGCCCGTTACACACCGAAACACGCGCTGCTCAAGCAGGTCGTGCGGTACCACGCGTTTCAGACCATTGGCGGCACCGGCATTGCTGAACAATGGATGACGTTGTTCCCCAACGGCACCAACAACCTGTGCATTACGCTGGACTCGGCTCTGGTCACCAAAGGGGCGGGAAGGCTGCAAAACCACGTCGCGACTTCATGCACGCGTCCGGTGGTATTTAATCGATCAGACGCTATTGAAATGATCGGTGTTCAATTTGAACCGTACGGCTTTCATTTGCTGACGGGGCTGGCGATGAAAGAGCACAAGAACAACTTCTTCCACCTCGATGATTTCTTTTCTGCGGCTACGCTGCAGACGCTTTATCAACAGCTTCATGGTGCCGAAGATGATGGGACAAAGGTAGACGTCCTCGAGCAGTTCATCCTGCAGCAGTTGAGCTTCAGAAACCTCGACCGCAGAATCCTGTTTGCCATCCATCAGATCCAAAGAAACCCGCAGCTTCAGCTGGATCAATTGGTGAATCATCTGAACCTAAGCGCTCGCCGGCTGCGAGATTTGTTTGCTTTGCATGTGGGCATATCACCCAAGTACTTCCTTAGGCTTTGTCGATTCAACCACGCCGCCCATAGAGTCTCCGATTGCACCAAGTCACTCACTGAGGTGGCCATCGACAGCGGCTACTTCGATCAGGCGCATTTCATCAAGGAGTTCAGGGAGTTTGGCGCGGTGTCTCCGAATCGGTTTAGAAGGTTCGCTGAAAAGAGTGCCGAATTTTACAATTCTTGAGGAATAGTAGTGCGGTAGCTTGGTGCCGCACTTGATCGAAGCACCTGACCAAGAGGAATCCGTTGTGAAAAAGGCCTTGCTGATCGCTGTCTTGCTTGCCCCTGTTCTGGCCAATGCTGGTGACAGACAACCGATAATTGATATGCACCTGCACAGTTATGCCGCCGACAGGTTTCGTCCGGCACCGGATCAATATGGAAGACCGTCCTCGCAATCGGTTGGCGAACACTTCGAACAAACCTATCAAGCGATGCGCGACAACAACGTCGTGTTGGGGGTGTATTCAAGCAGCAAGAAATCGGCAGCGGATTGGTCAACAAAGGATAGCGAGAACCGGCTGCTTCGAGGTGTCGAGGACCCCCAGGACTGGACCCCGGAAGCGTTTGAGCAAGCGATCAAGGCAGGGGAGGTGCAAGTCTTCGGTGAGATTGGCTTGTATTACGTGGGGAAAACTCTGGACGACCCGTTTTATGCTCCCTATCTGAAGCTTTGTGAGCAGTATGGTATTCCAGTGGCGGTACATACCGGTGGCGGTCCACCTCAAGCGCCTTATCTTTTTGCACCAAATGCCCGGCTCAAATACGGCAACCCATACATGCTGGAAGAGGCCTTGGTACAGTACCCCAAGCTGAAGGTGTACCTGATGCACGCCGGTGAGACGTATTATCAGGAGGCCTTGCGCCTGATGTTGACCCACTCTCGCGTCTATGCTGATTTGGGTGTTGTTCTTTGGGTGCATGAATCACCAAAGTTCTATGGGGAAGAGTTCCTCAGGTTGGCCAAGCGATTCGGCATGCTCGATCGCGTGATGTTTGGGTCAGACCAAATGCGCTGGCCGCATGCCATCGAAGACTCAATCCAGCAGCTCAACAGTTTCGATTTCCTTACCGAAGATGAGCGGCGCGATATTTTGTACAACAATGCGGCGCGTTTTCTGGAACTGGATGAGGCGACAATTGCGTCACATCATCAACCGGACCAGTAAAGCAAGAATCGTCGAACAGACAGTAGGCATCACGCACAGCATCAAGACTTCATCATGGTTGCATCAAGTAACCAAAAGGCAAGCTCTGCACAGTCAAGGCTGACAAACGAAGCTTGAGATCCCGCCATGACGTGTGAACTGCGACCAACCGCTGTTGCGATGATGCTGCTGCTGTGTCCACCCCTGGTGTTTTGTGGCCCGACGCTGCAGCCCCTTGACCCCGATCCAACGTTTGCTGGAGACGGCTCCATCGTCATAGAGATTGGCGTGCACGACAGAGCATACAAGGGTTTTGTTGAGCCCAGTGGCGAGATTGTTGTGTTCGGCGAATCCGACAACGGCAACGCCAGTAATCTGGAAGGCATCATGCAGCGCATAGCTTCTGACGGCACACCCACCACGCTTTCACGCTTCGATGCGGCAGGCTTTGGTTGCTCAGTGCCTCGCTCGTTTGCTACGGCCGTGCGGCTCTCCGGTGGCGGGTATATTGGTGCCGGCTATGTGCAGGAAAGTTGCGGCGGGATACCCCGCTACTTTAACGCGCTTGAGCTAACGGACAGCGGGGTGCTGGTAGAAGAGTATGACCGGCTCCCCTTCGCCAATCAGCTGGCCTATATCTGGGCCATCGGTGAGCAGTCCGATGGACGCATCGTTGCTGCCGGCTTCCGCTCCACATCAGGCTTTGACAATGACACCTACGATATTGCGCTCGCTCGCTTCACGATGGGGGGTGAACTGGACCTGACCTTTGGGACGAGCGGCACCTTCACCTTTGATCTGGCCAGCGGACTGGACTGGACCGACACGATGTTGATCGATTCCAGCGACCGTATCCTGGTGGTTGGCTACGGTACCAACGCCATGGGTGACCGCGATGTGCTGGTGTTGCGTCTAACGGCAGACGGAGCGCTAGACACGACATTCGGAACGGGTGGTGTCTTCCAGTTTGATTTCGCGGGGTTTCATGATGGTGCGACCGGCATTGCACAGGACCTCGGTGGCCGCCTTCTTGTTGCGGCGAATGTCCGAAGTGCAGAGGATGCGCGCGAGGCGATGCTGCTTGGGCTCACCGAAACGGGGATGCTAGACCCGGGCTTTTCGGGCGACGGCATGGCCCCGATCATTTTGGGCGGCAGCAACGATGCCGTGTCTGACATCACGATTGGGCCCGGTCGGCTAATCTATGCCGTCGGGCCGACCTATGTCGGTGGTACAAGTGCCGAATTCTATGACATGGCGGTAACGGTGGTGCGTCCCGATGGGACCCCTGATGCTCGTTTCAACAACGGTTTGCCGCAGGTGATGCCCTTTGATGCCAGCCTTGGGCTGCAAGCCGACTATCCAAGCTCGGTTGCCTTGAGCCAGGAC
>BQJN01000048.1 GCA_021604725.1 Lysobacteraceae bacterium
CCGGCACCCAAGCCAAAATCCCAACTGCCATCGGGGTCATCAGCAACCTGGTCGCCGCGAGGACTGGTATCCGGAGCCACCAACGCCAGGCCAGCTTCGGCCGCATACTTCTGCGCGCCGGACTTCTGCATGAAATTTTCATCGGTGCATGTCAGACCCGACAGCCAATACAACACAGGCACGGGTTCGGTCGACGCCGCTGGGGGCAGGTAAACGGAAAACCGCATATCGCAGCTGAGCACGTCTGATGCATGCTCAAAGCGCAACTGACGTCCGCCGAAGCAGGCCGTTTCCGATAACTGCTGCATTTAAATGCCGATCAGTACAGAACGACTGAACGAATGCTTTTGCCTTCATGCATAAGGTCAAAAGCTGTGTTGATTTGGTCCAGCCCCATGGTGTGGGTGATCAAATCGTCAATGTTGATCTTGCCGTCCATGTACCAGTCAACAATCTTCGGCACATCGGTCCGACCACGGGCACCACCGAATGCAGTACCACGCCAAACTCGGCCGGTAACCAACTGAAATGGTCGTGTGGAGATCTCTTGACCGGCACCGGCAACCCCAATGATCACCGATTCCCCCCAGCCCTTGTGACAGCACTCAAGTGCTTGTCGCATGGTTTCTACGTTGCCAATGCACTCGAAACTATAGTCAGCACCGCCATCGGTGGCGTCGACAATGGCATCGACAACATTCTCCACTGATTTTGGATTGATGAAATCTGTCATGCCGAACTGCCGCCCAAGGGCCTCGCGTTCGGGGTTGATGTCAATGCCTATGATCTTGTCCGCCCCTACCATACGGGCACCCTGGATCACATTTAGGCCAATTCCCCCTAGGCCAAAAACAACGACGTTGGAGCCTGGCTCGACCTTGGCGTCGAAGGCAACAGCACCAACACCTGTGGTGACACCACAGCCGATGTAGCAAACCTTGTCAAAAGGTGCGTCGGGTCGGATCTTGGCCACTGCAATCTCTGGCAGCACGGTGTAATTGGAGAACGTCGAGCAGCCCATGTAATGTTTGATCGGCTGACCGTCCAGCGAAAAACGACTGCTGCCATCTGGCATCAAGCCTTGGCCCTGGGTCGAGCGAATGGCCTGGCACAGGTTGGTTTTGGGATGCAGGCAATAGTCGCATTCGCGGCATTCCGGTGTGTACAGCGGAATGACATGATCGCCTGGCTTGACTGAACTGACACCTGCGCCTACTTCCACCACCACACCGGCACCTTCGTGCCCCAAAATGGCGGGAAACTCCCCCTCAGGATCATCCCCAGACAAGGTAAAAGCGTCGGTGTGACATATGCCGGTGGCCTTGATTTCGACCAGGACTTCGCCCGCCTGGGGTCCACCCAAGTCGACTTCAATCACTTCCAGTGGTTTACCGGCAGCGAATGCCACCGCAGCTCTTGTCTTCATGCTTTCCTCCCGCGATTGCGCTGGGCATCGCCGGCGTCAACCGAATTGGCAAAGTGCACCGGATAGACGCGCACTCGCCTCCAGAGCGCGAGTCTTCAGTCGCGCTTTCCGACGATCCAGCCTTTGACCACGTCCATAAACGTGTCCTGACTCAAGTCTGACAGCTCACCGGCATCGAAATAGACACCGCAGCCAGTCGGGCAGCTTTCGTACCAGATGTGGTTCTGATCATCATCATGAACCTTTTCCATGCGTGTGCCGCATTCCGGGCAGTCGATGTTCTCAACCTTGTTGAGCTCGCGACCCACTTTGGCGCTACCAGCATCGAGGATCTCGGCTTTATATGTGTTCTTCAACCGCTTCAGATCGACCGGCTTGAAAAACATACCGTGGCAACTGGTGCAACGGTTGACTACACGATCGCCCGCTCCATAGCGGACCACTTCCATCTCATTTTCACACTTCGGACAGTCCAATGCTGTTCTCCCTAAAACAATCGGTACACAGGATGACCATAGATTATGGCATATTCGACCGACAATAAACGATGCTCACAATGCGGCGGTTCATCACCCTGCCGTAGGCCCCGGGGATGATGCGCGATGACCTGCGAAGCGCTTATTCAACAGTAACGGATTTTGCCAGATTCCTTGGCTGATCCACATCCGTTCCTTTCAGTACTGCGACATGATAAGCCAGCAGCTGCAATGGAATGGTGTGAATAATTGGTGCGATCAGATCTGGCACCGGATCAAGCAGGATCAAGTGGCTGTCATCGTGCATACCGGCCGCGGCATCTTTGTCGGCAACCACGAACAGCTCACCGCCTCGCGCCCTGACCTCTTCGAGGTTTGAGGTCAACTTGCCCAGTAGCTCATCATTGGGGGCAACAGCGATCACTGGCATTTGTTCATCGACCAATGCCAGTGGCCCGTGTTTGAGCTCACCTGCCGGGTAAGCTTCAGCATGAATGTAGGAAATCTCCTTGAGCTTAAGCGCACCTTCCATCGCGATCGGGTAGTGACTGCCACGCCCAAGAAACAAGGCATGATGCTTGTCACCGAAACGTTGTGCCAAACGGGCAATATGCTTCTCTGATCGCAACACTTCACGAATGCGTCCAGGCAAGCTATGAAGTTGCTCGACCCAACGCGCCAGATGGGCTTCGTCGGCTCCCCGTTTCTCAGCCAACTGGATAACCAACAAGGCCAAAGCGGTCAATTGCGTGGTGAACGCTTTGGTCGAAGCGACGCCAATCTCGGGACCAGCGCGAGTCATCAAGCAATGGTCGGATTCTCTAACAAGAGAACTCTCGGGTACATTGCAAATGGTGACAGTCGTCAAATAATCCCGCTCTTTGGCCATCCGCAGCGCGGACAACGTGTCGGCGGTCTCGCCAGATTGAGAAATAGTCAGGAACAGTGAGTTTGGAACTACCACCGGATTGCGGTAACGATACTCGCTGGCCACCTCCACACTACAGGAAATCTTTGCCAGCGACTCCAGCCAATGCCGCGCTACCAGACCCGCATGATAGCTGGTGCCACAGGCGATAATCTGTACATGCTCGACCTGGCCAAAGTAATCCGCGGCCAGTGGACCGAAGACCTCGGCAGGCACGCTAGACTGCATCAGGCGGCCCTCTAAAGTCTCTGCGACAACGGCGGGCTGCTCATGGATCTCTTTGAGCATGTAGTGCCGGTACTGACCACGGTCGACGGTATCGGCGGTGAATTCTGATTCATGCGAGCGGCGCTTGACCTGCTTGCCATCACGGTCGACGATCACGACCCCCTGGCGGGTCACTGCCACAGCATCGCCCTCTTCCAGGTAGATGAAGCGATTGGTCACCGGCAATAGAGCATGAATATCTGAGGCCAGGAAATTTTCTCCAATTCCAAGACCAACCACCAAGGGACTGCCTTTTCTGGCGCCACATACCATTTGTGGCTGCGATCTTGATGCCACCGCGATCGCGTACGCGCCCTTCAGGCGGGACACGGTATCGCGCACCGCTGCGAACAATTCCATCCCCTGCTTCTCAGCGCGTGCAATCAGGTGCGCGATGACCTCTGTGTCGGTATCGGTCGCCATCTCGAACCCGTCTGCGATCAGCTCAGCCCTCAGTTCCGCATGATTCTCGATAATGCCGTTGTGTACGACACTCACACTGTCACCGGATGTATGCGGATGGGCATTTCGCGTCGTTGGCGGCCCGTGCGTTGCCCATCGGGTGTGGGCAATGCCGCAGGGCCCGGCCAAAGCTTCCTTCTCCTGAAGTTCTTTGAGCCGCTGAACCTTGCCCTCAGTCCGCAAACGGGCCAAATGACCGGCGACATGAACGCAAAAACCGGCCGAGTCGTACCCTCGGTACTCTAAAGCTTGCAAGCCCGCCAACAGGATGGGGACAACGTCGCGTTCAGCCGTAGCTGCAACAATTCCACACAAGGTTAACTACGCTCACTTAGTAGTTGATAAGGAACCAATTCTAACTGAATGACACAACGCCGCTGTTAAAAGTTCATTCAATGCCAAGCATGACAGCGCGTCTTGGACTATGATGTTGCATACGGCTTGCTAACCAAAAACAAATAACGCAAGAGGGTGCGCTATTTGGCAATCATTAGTTGGCCTGCTGGGGCGGGACGCCGAATGACGGCGTGTAGAGCTATATGGGCAGCCGATTGGCCAGGTGTATGGGGTATGCCGAACGACGACATATTGCGAATTGAGGACGACAGCGACGACTTGCACGCCAACGCGGACGCAGGCTGCTGGAAGCTGTTGATCGTCGACGACGAGCCAGATGTCCACTCTTCGACCATTTTGGCGATTGGCCGCGAGACCATATGTGGTCGACGGCTGCGATTCCTGCATTGTCACTCATGCGCTGAAGCGAAGGCTCTGCTGACAACCAATGCTGACATCGCGGTGATCTTGCTCGACGTGGTCATGGAGAGCGAACGTGCCGGCCTCGAGTTGATCGAATACGTGCGTGATGAGCTTGAGATGACCGACACAAGGATTGTGCTGCGAACAGGGCAGCCGGGGTATGCACCAGAGCTGGATGTTATTCGCCGTTATGAGATCAATGACTACAAATCGAAGTCGGAGCTAACGCGCAACAAACTTTACACGACGATTACCAGCGCGATTCGCAGCTACGCCCAGATTCGTGCGTTGCAGATGAGCAAACGCGGTCTGGAAGCAATACTCAACGCTTCGAAGGGGCTGATCTGCCTGCGCGAGTACGATGAGTTCGTCTCCGGAATCATTACCCAACTGGCGGCGTTCTTCTCAGTTCCTGAAGAAGGCGTTGTCTGCGTGCGCAAACACACCGACGCTCGCAGTAAAGACAGCCACTTTCGAGTGGTTGCAGCCGCGGGTCGGTTTCGGCACTTCATCAATCAGCCCGTGGCCGAGCTATCCAATCCGGCGATCGTAGAGGCCATAGAGCAAGCCGCCGCCAACCGCTTGCATCAGCTGTCTCCGGACTACACTTGTCTGTTTTTCGAATCACCGCAATTGGGCGAGATGATCGTCTACCTGGCCGCCGGGCCACACGATGAAGGACAGTCCTCGCAATTGCTGGAACTGTTCTCGACCAATATCGCGGTGTGTATCGACAACGTCTCCGCCTTGAACGAGCTGCACCTGGCGGCCTACAACGACGGCCTGTTGCGCATTCCCAATCGTCAAGCCTTCCTGGTTGAAGTCGAGCGCCATCTCGCTCAAGGAACAAACCAGTCGATGGTGGTGTTGATCGACATTGATGAGTTCGCCGCCCTAAATGACACCATCGGCAGTGAACAAGGCGATCGCCTGTTGATGGCGGTGCGGGACAGGTTGGCGCAGCAGCTCCCCTATGCGCTGATGATTGCGCGAATCGCTGGCGACACGTTCGGCGTGTTGGTCGAAACTGACCGCGTCGACCTGGACGCTTTGGATCACTTGTTTCTGGCACCATTCGACCTTGGCGAGCAAAGCTATATGCTGAGCGCGACCCAGGGCCGGGTGACTATTGAAGATCAGGCGGCAGCCACTGAGGTTGTTGCACAAGCCAACACCGCGTTGAAGCGTGCTAAACACAGTGTTCGGGGTGGGCATCTGGGCTTCAGCGCCGAGTTATTGGACGACACAGAGCGACGTGTCCAACTATTGCAACGCCTGCGCAGGGGGCATGAGGCCAATCAGCTTAGTTTGGCCTACCAACCGAAAATTAGACTAAAGAGTCGACAAGTCTGCGGGTTTGAAGCACTGATGCGATGGCGTACCGGCGATGGCGAGCAAATCGAACCGCTTGAGTTTATTCCTGTCGCCGAAGCCTCTGGCATGATTGTTGTGCTAGGCGAATGGGCGATTCAGGAAGCGCTTAAGACCGCCTGTGAGCTAAATACCAACAGTCAACAGCTGATGCCCATTGCAGTCAACGTATCAGCAGTGCAATTTCGCCACCCAGGCTTCGTAGAGCTGATCGACCGAGCGCTGGAACAAACGGGTGCAGACCCGAGCTGGCTGGAGCTGGAGATCACCGAATCGGTGCCCATGCATGATCTCGACATGGTGCGGGCCTTGATGTCACACCTGAGTGAACGAGGCATACGTTTTAGTATTGATGATTTCGGTACCGGCTTTTCATCCCTCAGTTACCTGGAACAGTTGGAGATCCATTCACTGAAAATCGATCGGCACTTCATCGCCAACCTGGAAAAGCAACCGCCGCAAACCCGTATGCCCGAAACTATCCTGCGACTGGCCCAGGTTCTTGACCTTGAGGTCGTCGCCGAAGGCGTAGAAACCGAGGCTCAAGCTCAATGGTTGGAGCAGGCAGGTTGCGATATTGGTCAGGGCTACCTGTATGCACGTCCATTGGCGAGCAATCAGCTGATGTCCTGGCTGAGCGATTGGGCGGAAAAGTAGGTATGTTTACCTCTGTGTGTAACAAACGGCGATGGGCGCTTTGGGCGGTCGTCGTTGTCATTGTAGCGAACGGGTGTGCCGATCCAGAGCCTGTTCGCATCGGGTTCGTCGGTGGGCTGTCCGGACGCGTGTCAGACCTCGGTGGGCCAGCCCGCAACGGAATGTTGCTAGCGGTAGAACAAGCCAATGCCGAGGGCGGAATTGACGGGCGGCCTATCGAAGCCATCATTCGCGACGACAAGCAAGATGTGGAAGTGGCGCGAAAAGCCGTTCGGGAACTACTGGACGCCAACGTTGAGGCTATCATCGGACCCGCAACCAGCTCTATGGCTACCAGTGTCGTTGACCTGGCCAATGCTGCCAAAGTGGTCATGGTGGGGGCGACCGTAACGAGCAATGAGCTGTCCATTGAGGGCGATTATTTCATCCGTGTTTTATCGCCCACTTCGGTCCATGCCGCCGAGGTGGCCAGCTTCTTCACCCGGCGCGGATTTTCCTCATTTACTGCCATTTTTGACAGCAACAACAGCAGTTATACGGAAAGCTGGCTGCGCGACTTCAGTCAGCAGTTCGAGAGCGACGGAGGCCACAACCTGGGCGCATTTGCATTTTCCTCAGAACGCCCCGAGGACCTGATCGAACTACCGAAAAAGGCGTTGCAGGCCAACCCTGAGTTTATCGTTTTCATCACCAATTCAGTTGATGCGGCGCTGTTGGCCAAGCAAGTCAGAATGATCGATTCCGAGATTCAGATCGCCACATCAGAGTGGGCAGGGACGGAACGGCTGATTCAGCTTGGAGGCCGACACATCGAAAATGCCTACGTGCCCCAGTATCTGGATCGTGAGAGCGAAGAGCCACGCTACCTCACGTTCAGGCAACAATTCAAAGACCGCTTCAATCAAGAACCAGGTTTTCCTGGGGTCGCCGGCTACAATGCAACACAACTGATCATCACCGCCCTGCGCGAAAAACCAGAAAAGCAACCTTTGCGAGACTACATCCTGGAACGCGGCGAGTTTCCCGGCCTGCAATGGTCCATTTCGCTCAACCCCTCAGGGGACCCGAACAGCAAGACCTCGGTGACTCGAATTACCGATGGCAGATTCGTGGTTCAAGATGACCCGCACTAGATCTGAGCAAGCACGTGCGAGGTGAGTGGGCAGAAATGACAAACAGCACGTCATGAGGTTCAGACGAACTCATCTCTACGCAACCGAAGTGCTTCGACAGTTTGCGCTGGTCGCCACACTACCTGTACTGGTGACCGGGTTCTTTCTGCTTTGGTATTTTAACGGGCAACTGCAGCGCTCGGTGGCAAATCAGCAGCAAGCACTAGCCAGAACCCTGGCCGAGGAAACCCAACAACATGTCTTTTCCGCGGGTGATAAAGTTGACCTGTTTGTTTCCCTGTCACTGGCTGGCGCGGCGCCCGGAGACTTCACCGCCAGGCTGGATCAGTTTCTCGGCTCCAGCAGCTATTTTGAAGCGATCTACGTCACCGATCGCCTGGGCTTGATCGACTATATTGGATTGGCTCGTGATCGCCGCGAAAGCCGGGAACTGTACATTGGCATGGACGTATCCAACAACGCCATGTACCAGGCCAAACCGGAGGATGACCGGACATGGTCCGACGTGTTTCTGTCGGTGGTCACCGGTCGGCTGTCCATTGCCTACCTCAGGCGTATCGGATCCCGGGCCGTCATCGCTGAAATTGCCATCGACAGGTTGCCGCGACTGAGCCGGCAGCTGTCCGACAACGAAATGCTGGTGATGATCCTCGATCAAAACGCCGACATTATTGGACACCCCGACCCCGACCTTAGCCAGCAACAGGTCAATCTATCCAACTTGCCGCTATTCGACGACCGTAATGCAGCTGGCCTGACATCAGAGTTTTTTGAGCTCGGTGGCGTTCGTTACTTTGGCACCGCAGTGCAGATGAACAACCCGCCGTGGTTTGTTGTGGTCGCTCAGGATGACGCTGTTTTCTCGCAACCATTGACCAATGCCATCAAAATCTGGCTTCCGGCAATGCTAATCCTGATTGCCGCCGCGCTGTGGGTAACGCGGATCCGAGCGCGCACGCTGAGCACTCGGTTCAGTGACCTGGCGCATTTAGCCCGCAACATTGCAGCCGGTGATTACAGCACGGCCTCGTTGAACAGCCATATCCTGGAGTTTCAGCAACTGGCAGACAATTTGGGCACGATGGCTTCAGCGATCGAGCGAAGAGAGCAGTCACTGCGACTGAAAGAGCAGCAGCTTCGCAACACCCTTGAGCTAACCCCGAATGTCGCTGTCCAATGGTTCGATGATGATGGCCATATCCTGTTTTGGAACAGCGCATCAGAAGCACTGTTCGGCCATTCGTCACAACAGGCGTTAGGCAAGACCCCAGCTGAGCTGGATTACCTGCCAGACCCGCAGTTCATGATTGACAGGCTACTTGAAGTTACACGCCTTGATATGGCAGTCGGACCATGGGAGTCACCATTCAATATGCCTGACGGCACCGTGGGCATGCTGGTATCCACCGCATTCGCTATTCCGGATGGGGAACGCAGGCATATCCTGGTTGCCATGCAAGTGGACATCACGCGCCAGAAGCAAGCGGAGGAAAGTATCCGCAGGTTGAATGCAGAACTTGAGGATCGCGTCGCGCACCGTACCGATGAGCTGCAGCAGAGAAACTCCGAATTGCACGATGCATTGCGGTCCTTGGGCGATACCATGGAGCAATTGGTGCAGTCCGAGAAGCTGGCGTCTTTGGGTAGCCTGGTGGCCGGCGTCGCGCATGAGCTGAACACACCCATCGGTAATGCATTGATCGCCGCCAGTTCCTTGCGCGACTTTGCCACTGAGTTCGGCAATGAGGTACGGGGCGGCACGTTGCGCAGATCGACTCTCGATGCGTTTGTTGAAGACGCAATGACCGCTGCCGAAATCACCGAAAGAAACCTGCAACGCGCCTCGGAGTTGGTTACGGGCTTCAAACAAGTTGCCGTCGATCAATCAAGCTCGCAGCGCCGAGAGTTTGCGCTTTCAGAGGTCATTGGGGAGATCTTGCTGACACTTCAGCCGGTTCTGAAGCGAACGCAGATCGAGGTGGTCGATGATGTGTCTGCCGAAATCGTCATGGATAGTTTTCCCGGGCCGCTGGGGCAGGTGCTAAGTAATCTGATCACCAATGCTGTCGTTCATGGCCTCGATTCCACAGAAGGTACGGTGTCGATCAAGGCGCGCGAAGACGATGGCTGGGTTTACCTGTCGGTATCGGATGACGGTCGGGGCATACCGGTTGATGTCCTGAAAAACATTTATGACCCGTTTTTCACAACTCGACTGGGCCAGGGGGGCAGTGGGCTCGGCCTACATATCGCTCATCAAATCGTCACAGACGCGCTGGGCGGCGAGATGTCTGTACGCTCGGAGCTCAGTCGCGGTACGCGTTTCGATATCAAACTGCCGTCACGCAGCCCTATGGCCGACCAGCAAAAGATGCCGCCGGGCATGGGTAGCGGACAACAGCCCCACTAAGAATAACCTTGAAGGGCTTGCCATTTGCGCTCGACCGAACGCGCTTCTCCGAGCTCCTCAAGATGAATCAAGTGTGCCAACAAGCTGCGCTCGGCAATCGGAAACAAACGTGCATCGACATCGTCGTAGACCGCTGGCACCAGGTCGGAAAGGCTGGTTGGTGTGTTGGTGCTGCGCAAAGCGTCCAACACCTTTTTCTCACGTTGCGCGCGGTGTGTGATCAACCAGTTGATCGCGCTCAATGGATCGTCAATCAAAGTGCCATGACCAGGCGCAATGGCATCGAGGTCATAGGTCAACAACCTGGCCAGTGAATGCAGGTAGTCGCCCATGTGACCATCAGGCGGATCGATAACTACCGTTGAGCCTTGATTGATGTGATCGCCAGTAAATACGGTGTTCGACAGTGCATGCCAATAACAAACGTGGTTGGAGGCGTGTCCAGGGGTCAAAATCGCCGTGACTTGCCCACCGCACGTTTCCAACTGTTGACCATCAAAAGGCTGAACAGTTGGTGCAAATTTTCGATCCTGAGGTCCCGTGTCAGGTGCCGGCAGACCGATCGCCGGAACGGAAAAGTGATCGGCCACGGTGTTTGCCAAAGGCGAGTGATCGGGGTGTGTATGGGTCACCAACACGCAGGCAACGGGACGTCCTTCTGTGGCGGCAACCAGTTGATCGAAGTGCTGCTCAAGGCGCGGACCCGGATCCAGAATGGCCCAGCCCTTCGGCGTTTCCAACAAATAGCTGTTGGTCCCTGGGCCGGTGAACGCGCTGGGGTTGTTGGCTGTGACACGCCTGATATGCGGCCTTAAATCCAGCCACTGACCAACCCTAACGGCAATAACAGGATGATTCATCTGTACTCCGGCACGTCAATCTTTTCGCGGCCATTCACAACTTCAACGATCGGCAGCACATGGGGAATCCCAGCGCGCTGGCGGCTCAGGGCTAGTGCCTCAGCATCAGCCACGGTCTTGCACGGTGCTAGCCTGCTCAAGATGTCGCGAGTTGGAGGCATCAACTTGATCGAACTGCCAAGGGCCTCGCTCGGCGACATCCAACGTCCATCTACCAATTCTTCCTCATCCAACCGTAAACACTCTCCTTGGCCGTCGGGACAGCTGGCCACGAAAAAACGTGTTGCGAAGCGTTTGGCTATGGACGCTGGCGTGGTCCAATAGGCGAAATACAGCATGCGTTCGGCTTCGGGCAAACAGACCCCGGTCTCTTCCTCAAGTTCACGCGATGCGGCACGCACATAGGCAGTGGCATCTTTGCATGCCAACAAATTATCCAAACCAGCGATTGGATCTGCACCGCGATCTTCAGGATCTACCACGCCGCCGGGGAATACCCAGAAGCCACGAAAAGCACCTCGCCGCAGTCCACGCTCGACCAACAGGCACTGCAGTACATTTGCTTGCTCACGCAGCAGGACAACGCTGGCGGCCTGTCTGGGTTCGGTCGGACTCACTTTTTCTTGCTTGGCTTGGACCAGTTGTCGATACTGCGCTGGCGAGCTCGACTGATAGTCAGTTGATGGGCGGGGGCATCTTTGGTCACTGTCGAACCTGCCCCAATGGTCGCCCCGGCGCCGATCTTCACTGGCGCAACCAACTGGCTATCAGAACCTACGAAGACATCGTCCTCAATAACCGTCTGGTGCTTGTTGACGCCATCGTAGTTGCAGGTGATGGTTCCAGCGCCGATATTAACGCGTTGCCCAATGCTGCTATCTCCCAGATAACTGAGATGGCTGGCCTTGCTGCCATCGCCGAGCACCGCCTTCTTGGTCTCAACGAAATTTCCGACTTTGGTATCTCGCCCCAGACGAGTTCCAGGACGCAGGCGGGCGAACGGACCGATTGAGCAGTCGCCAGCCGTCACCACCCCTTCCAAAACACTGTACGGCAAGACCTCGGTATTGGCTCCCAACTCGCAATCGATCAACACCGCGCCGAAACCAATCTTGCATCCGTGACCCAAAGACACCGACCCTTGCATCAACACGTTTGCATCGATAAACACGTCGCTACCCGTTGATACGTTGCCACGAATATCGACACGTGACGGATCGATCAAGTGCACTCCTTGCTGCATCAGCTGATCGGCCTGCATCCGCTGATAAACCCGTTCCAGGGCCGCCAACTCGCGCCGATCATTGGCACCGAGAACGGCATCCGTGCCCACGCAAACAACGCCGTTGACCGGCGTGCCACTTGCCACTGACCAGGCAATGACATCGGTGAGGTAATACTCATTGGCCGCGTTGTTTGAAGACAAACTGTCAAGGCCTTGTGCGAGCACAGCTGCAGGTGCGGCGAGAATTCCAGTGTTGACCTCGCAAATAGCGCGCTGCGCATCGTCAGCATCGGCAAATTCGACGATACCGATCACCGAATCATGCCCGTCTCTGACGATTCGCCCATAGCGTCCCGGATCAGGCAGTCGCGCTGACAACAGAGCGACCTGGTCGGCGGGCGTGGCCAACAGGTACTCCAAGTCCGTCTGCACCACCATCGGCGTGTCGCCGTACAACACCAGCACTCGCGAGTCGGGGCTGATCTGATCCATAGCACACTGCACAGCATGGCCAGTGCCCAGCTGCTGATCCTGTTGGACCCAGTTCAAATTATCGTTCGCGTAGTGCTGTTTGATCTGATCGGCTCGATGACCGACGACGACATGAATACTTGCCGGGTCTAGTGCTCGTGCCGTTCGCAACACATGACTCAACAGCGGCTGACCAGCCAACGGCTGCAGCACCTTGGGCCATTCAGACCCCATCCGCTTGCCCTGGCCTGCGGCCAGGACAACGATCTCAAGAGAATTTTGCATCGCGCAATTATGCCAGATGCAAAGGCACCACGACGTCAATCATGAGCACTCAGATCCCCAGCCACGAGCAATCTCAGCGCAGCACGAGTTGTGAACTGATGTATTTATGTGATATTTTTATCACATATTGTAATAAACAGAGCGAGACGACCATGTCGAAGACACTACGCGCACCCCTTGCGGTTTTTGCTGGAATGGCCGTGTGGACCATTTTGTGGGTGTCCGGAACAGCGGGTACGGCGGCGTTGTTTCCGGATGACGTGGTAGAGGGTCAGGCATTGACCAATGTCGCCATCCTCGTTTGGTTCATCACCTTCGGCAGCTTGTTGTCAATCCTGGCCGGCTTCCTGACCGCCCGCCTGGCACCCAGCAAGCCAATGAGATTGGTGTGGATTTTGGCACTGATTCAACTGGCGCTGGGGCTGTACTTTGAAATCAGCTACTGGGAGCTGATGCCGGTGTGGTACCACCTGGTATTTCTGGCCCTGATCGTCCCGACCACCCTCTTGGGCGGTCGACTATTTGCCCGATCATAAACGCAATGACGCCCGATCCACTCGAAGATGTATGGAAAGCCCTGGCGCATCCGGTCAGGCGGTCCATTCTTGATGCGATTCGAGATGAACCGAAGGCCACCGGAGAATTGACCGCCCTGTTCCCGGAGGTCAGTCGGTTCTCCGTGATGCAGCACATCAAAGTATTGGAGAAGGGTCAATTACTCAGCCGCCGCAAGCAGGGCCGGCATTGCATTCACTACATCAATCCGGTGCCGATCCAGCAGATCTACCATCGCTGGGTACGTCACTACGAAAGCAATTGGGCCGAATCACTGGTATCACTCAAAAACCAGTTGGAAAACCCTTCTGAACTGCCCAGCAACACAGAACAAAGGAACAAGAAATGAGCGCCAACGTCCGATCAACAGAAGATGCCGTCCTGTCCATCGACATTGCCACTACGCCAGAAAAAGTCTGGGATGAAATCACCAAGACTGGTCGCATACAAAAAGCGTTCTACAACACGGTACTTGAAAGCGACCTGCAACCCGGTGCCAAGCTGCGTTATTACAGCCCCGACAAGAAACGTGTATTCGTTGTTGGCGAAGTGTTGGAAGTTGACGCTCCGAAGCGCCTGAAACACACCTACCTGATGACCATGACACCGGAAGGGCCAACTGTAGTGACCTGGGACATTACCAAGATTGATTCTGGCTGCCGTGTCACCATCACCCACACCGGCTGGACCGAAGAGATGAAAACTCGCAAGAACACCGCGGTTGGCTGGACCGAGATCTTGTCACTGTTAAAGGCCGAAATAGAAACCGGCCAAATACCGCTGAAGACTCGGGTCATCTATGCCATTCAGGGGGCGATGATGTTCATGCTGCCAAAATCTACAAAAGTAGAAGAGGTCGAACGCAAGGGTTGGTAGCTAGAGCGCGCCCACAGTTTACATTTCTGGACCAGCTCGACCGGTCCACGGATGGACCGGCATTTTCAAGCTATTTGAGTCAGTTCAAAGTTGACCAGTTCAGTCTGGTGCTCGGGCCGCCAGTGCGGGTTTACGATGGCCCAGCGCTCGTGGTCCTTCCAGCCTTTGCCGCCAACGTTCAAGTAGGCCCGCGAATAGCCTTCCTTAGTGAACCCGGCGTTCTTGACCAATCGAATAGATGCGGCATTGTCTGGTTGAATATTGGCCTCAAGCCGATGCAGGTTTAGCGGTCCAAAGGCCTCCGCCAGCAACAATTGCATGCCTTGGCTCATGTAGCCTTTGCGCTGGTAGGGATAGAACACTTCGTAGCCCAGGTAGGCCGATTGAAAGCGGCCCCTTATTACTCCGGAAATATTGAATGTACCAACGATGTCATCCCTTGCGCTTAGGCACAGAAAGTAGCGGTTTCGCTCTCTGAGGTAGACGGAATAGTCCTCCGGCGGACAGGCCCAATGCGAATGGACCAAGGCGCTGCGAGCATAGGCTGCCTTGATTGCTGCAAGGTCGATCTCGGTCGGTTTTCTCAGTCTGAGCATGGTCGTGCTGCCGATCACCCTATCTCGCGCACCTGAAGCCCACCATTTCGCGTGCATCAAATGGTCGGTGGCTATCTCGATAGCGGATTCGAAGGTTGGCCGCATTGGCACCCCAGCTACCGCCGCGAACGACACGGCGTATGTTCGGATCAGAGCTAGCCGCTTTCGCCTTGGCCGGATCCTCCAGCAACTCGGCGTAGGAGCCAAGCCACGGGTCCGCAGTGAACTGCCAGACATTTCCGGCCATGTCGTAAAGCCCACGGCCATTGGGTGGGTAGCTGCCGACAGCAACTGTGGTATCGATGTTGTTGCCGCCCCAATTGACCAAGTCATCAGACGGCTCGGCATCACCCCACGGGTAGGCAGCCCTGGAAACACCATCCTGAGCCGCCCACTCAAATTCGGCCTCGGTCGGCAGGCGTTTTCCCCGCCACTGGCAATACGCTGCCGCCCCTTGCCAGGTGACAAACGTTACCGGATGGCTCAACTGTTCACCGGTTGGCCCAAGCTCAGTCCAGTGTTCTAGATAGCGCCCATTGTGCATGGCCTTGTCTATGTGGTCTCGACGCCAGCCGGGGTTGTTTTCTACGAACTGGCTGAACTGTTGATTGGTAACGGCAAAGCGGTCGATATGGAAATTATCCACATGGACTTCATGGGCCGGCACTTCATTCAGCAACGGCCCAATGCCCCTCAGCCTCGTTCGGGCTGCGACCTGTTCGAGCTCATCGCGGTTTGTTCCCATCCAAAACGACCCACCGCTAACACTCTGCATTTCGCTATCTGGCACCAAACCTACCGGTAAAGTCAGTACCATCGCTATTAGTGAAGTCAAGAGCATCGTAGCTGTTTGTTGGCCCTACAACTCAATACCGAGCTCTGCCAGGTCTTCGAGCCAACGCTGTGGCACATCATCCCTGGCCTGGTAAATCCGATCGGCGTACCGAGCATGTTGTCGGGCCAGGTCCATGTCGCCTGCCTGCAGATAGGCGACAGCAAGGCGATGATTAAATCGACCTGTGTACAAATGATTAGGCGCGTACGCGGTTTCTGCACTTTGCGCCGCGGTTGCCAGGTCCTTGATGGCACCAGCGATGTCCCCGGCGTTGAGTCTGAGGCTGCCAAGGTTGTAGGTGTAGAGCGCTGTTTGTGGGTGGTCCGGACCTAGCATTTGCTCGTGCATCGTCACCGCTTCAGTCACAGTGGACACCGCCAGATCCATGCGCTGCAAAAATTCGTAGGTCAGCCCCAGGTTACCCAAGGCGATGGCCAGATCGGGATGCGGTGCACCGGCCTGGCGGTGTAGTTCGATGCTCTTTTCGTAGGCGGCAATCGAGTTGTCATAGCCTTCGAGACCGTCATAGGCCGTCGCGATATTGTTCCATATAACCGCCAAGGTTCGAGTTTCCACATCTTGAAGACTGCTGCTCATAGCCAGCGCTTGCTGAGAAAGCTCAAGGCCCTCGGCATATTGGTCCATCTTCGGTAGCAGCGCCCCGAAATCGGTCAAGATGCCGAATCGTACCTGAAGCGCAGCTTCATCTGTTCGGCCTTCGATGGCCTCAAGAGCAGTTTCGTAGGTGTCCTTCGCTTGCTCGTAGTCGCTGTCCTCCCAACTCACATTGGCCAGCGCATTGAGCGTTCGAGCCACCTCCAACTGGTTGCCCAACTCGCGCTGAGTGGCCAGCGCTTGCTCTAGCTGAGTTCGCGCCAGCGCCGTTTCGCCCAAGCCTGAAAAAGCAAAGCCCAGCGCATACCTCACTTCAGCCTGCAAGTCTGGCTGCCCGGCGAAACGTTCGGATACGGTCGGTGCAGCCTGGCGTAGCGCGCCACCGAGGGTCGGCGTTTCACTGTCACCAAAGGGATCCGCACGGCCGATCATCTCGATCAGAAAGTCCTTCACCGCAGCGGCTCGAGTCGCTTCATGCCGAGCCTGTTCTGCTTGCAGGCTAACCATGATCAAGGCGACGATCAACATCACAAAGGCTGTGACGATACCGATCGACAGCCCAGCATTTCGCTCAATCAATTTTCGCGCTCTATAAAGCTTGGATGCTCCACGTGCGGTGACTGGTTCGCCAGCCAGGTAATGCCCGATGTCGTCGCCAAACGCCTGGGCTGATTGATAACGTTGCTTCGGATCTTTGCGCAGGGCGGTCATAACGATACGATCGATGTCGCCATGCAGCTTTCGCTTGAGGATACGAGCCTCGCTGAGCCCACTCGGCAGCGGCGCTTTGGTGTCGCTGACCTGGTCGCTTGGGTCCAGCGGTACGGATTGGCAAACCGTCCGCTCAATTTCAGCTGGCGTTAGGCTGGACACATGGTATGGCCTGCTGCCGGTGAGCATCTCGTATAGCACCACACCAAGCGAATACACGTCGCTGACCGGGCTGATGGTCTGGTGCCGAACTTGTTCCGGGCTCGCATACTCTGGAGTGAGCATCTGCATCTGGGTCGATGTCTTTGGCAAGGCCGCGTCGAGTCCTTGCATATCCAGGACTTTGGCTATTCCAAAGTCGATGATCTTCGGCTGCCCCTGTTCGGTAACCAGCACGTTGCCGGGCTTGATATCTCGGTGAACAATGCCCTGTTCGTGGGCGACATGCAGGGCATTGCACACGTCCTTGAACAGCCGCAGCCTGGCTTCAAGGTCAAGCTCGTGTTCGCTGCAGTACCGAGTGATTGGCTGACCTTGAATCAATTCCATTACGACGTAGGGTGTGCCGTCGTTGGCCTCACCGCCGTCGATCAACCTTGCGATGGCCGGGTGTTCGAGTGACGCCAGAATCTGTCGTTCAAGGTGGAAGCGGCGCATCGCATCCTGGTCGCGAATCGCCAGCTCAAACACCTTTACTGCCACCGATTGCTGGTAGGCACCATCGGCTCTACGCGCCTCATAAACCCGGCCCATACCGCCGGCACCAATAACGCGTGTCAACTCGAAGGCACCAAGGCGCTGGCCGGAGCGAGTAACATTCGACGGCAACAATTCGGTATCAAGTATGCCAGTGTTGACCTGGTCAGCCTCAAGTAGCCTCATCACTTCTGGCAACAGAGTGGGCTGTTGTTGGCATCGCTCAGCCAGCCAGGAATATCGCTTTCTGGTAGGAACATCCAAGCTTTCGGTAAACAGCTCAAGCGCCTCTGCCTGCACGGTTCGATCGTTCACAATCAATCCCTTCCCAATTGCGCGTACAGGTAGGCGCGTGCGGCACGCCAATGGCGATTGACGGTAGCGGTTGAAAGGTCAGTGGCGGCGGCGGTTTCTACAATGCTCAATCCCGCGAAATAGCGCAGTTCGACAATACTGGCTTGAGTCTTGTTTAGCTTCTCAAGTTGATTCAGCGCCTGATCCAAAGCCAACAGATCAATCGGATCAGAAGCGTCTGAAGCCAGGTCGGTTCGCAAGGTGATGTTGCGCCCCTGACTGCGCTTTTCCGCCATCCGCGCGCGACCGCTATCGGTCAGCACCTGCCGAATCGCGCGAGCTGCGATGGCAAAGAAATGTTGCCGGTCCTGCCACTGAATATCGTTGCCGCGAAATATCTTCTCAAACGCCTCATTGACCAATGCGGTCGCTTGTAGCGTGTGGTCGCTGCGTTCCGGTGTGAGTTGATTGTTCGCAATGACACGGACTTGTTGATACACCGCCTCAATGACGCGATCACGGGCATCTCGGTCGCCCTGAGCCCAGTCTTGTAGCCACTGAGTGATTGTTGTTTGGTCCACAGGCGCAGTTTAGCAGCAAGACCTGAAGACATAGAAAGCCCCGGTGATACAAAGTTAGCCACTTTCTCGCTTTACCCATTAGAACCCCAACTTTCGAAACGGTGTTATCCAATGGAATGCGGCAAAACCAACCTGACTGGCTTGGCGAAACTGGAGCGGCGAATCAAATGCAAGCTGAACAATATCCGTCGTAGAAAGGGGGGCTGTTGGCAGCCGGCCATTGGTGCGCTTGTCTTTGCTTCGGCATCGATGGCGCAAGTGGAACGTATCAGCACGCCTATCGCCGGTGGTGAAGCCAACCACGGCAGCTATCAAGCTGCGCTTTCGTACGATGGAAGTGTAGTGGCCTTTAGGTCGACAGCGGACAACCTGGTCGCTGGTGACATCAACCAGTTCCCTGATGTCTTTGTCCGCGACATGGTCGCCAATACCATGGAGCGAGCCAACGTCGACGACATGGGCGATGTGATCGCAGCTTCCTTCTACCGGGGAGCCTATGCACCCAGCATCTCTGACGATGGCCAGCGCGTGGCCTTTAATAACTACACAGGCTATGCAGACGTATGGGTGCGTGACCGGCTCGCCAATACCACCGTCAAGGTGTTTCCACTGACTGGCTCATCAACCAACAATGGTGACAGAGAGGCGCGCCAGGAAGCGGACTTGTCTGGCAATGGTCAGTTTCTGGCTTTTCACTCAATCCGTAATTTCCAGTCTTCCGGGCCGGTCGAGGCTCAGCCAAAAGATGACGATGGAAACAGTGTGCATGATGTTTTCTGGTATGACTTGCAAACCACGCCCACCCCACCAGCTGAGCGACTGAGCCGCCCGGACTTTGCCGACAGTAGCAGCTGTGTGGGCGACCCGGCGATGGACTGCCCGGAGACCAATGCCGATGCCTACTCTGCATCCATTTCCGACGACGGTCAGCGCGTCGCGTTTTACTCCTTTGGCTCAAACCTGGTGGTTGCAGACACCAATGATTACGAAGACGTGTTCGTCAAATTTCGCTTTGACGGGGCCAGCGAAGAAGGCATTGCTGGACCCATTGTTCGAGTCAGCGTGTCCAGCATGGGCGCTGAGGCGAACGATGCCAGCAAACAACCCGTCATCTCCGGTGACGGCAATGTGGTCGCGTTTCGGTCACTGGCAAGCAACCTGGTAGCAGGAGATACGAACGCACAATGGGATATTTTTGTTCACGACCTGAGCACATCAATGACCACCAGGGTCAGCGTTTCAAGCGCAGGAGAGCAGGCAAACCACGATAGCTTCTCGCCATCGCTCTCTGCTGATGGTCGCTATGTTGTGTTTCGCTCAAATGCGTCAAACCTGGTCGCAAATGATGACAACCAACGCCACGATATTTTCGTTCACGACCGGCAGACCGGACAAACTGCAATTGTCAGCGAGCCAGGCACTGGCAACAGCGCAGATGGCCATAGCTACGAACCGACCATTTCCGGCGATGGCAATTGGATCGCCTTCGAATCCGATGCCACCAACCTGGTCGTCGACGACACCAATTCCGAACGCGACATCTTCCGTGCCGCCAACCCACTGTGAGAGGCTCAGTCATGCACACTACGCAGATCGGCCGGCTTGCCGCAATCGCCCCATCAACCATTTCACCGTCGCACGGCACACCCGTGCAGACACGAAAAAGCCTGGCCTGGTTGGCATGCTTGCTCTTGGTGATCAACCCGGCAGTTTCTGAAGAAAAGCTGCAATCAAGAGGAAACCCAGCCGATCTCATTTTCCAGAACAGCTTCGAGGGTCCGTTCTTTAGCGATGACTTCGAGGGGCCACCAACGGTTTGTTTCTCCGAGATCGGCAATTTTGTGATTGTCGTCGGCGACACACTGAGCGCCCAGCTAACGGCTACCTCCACCGATCCGGCCTCAGTACTCAGCTTCTCAAAAGTCAGCGGGCCCGCCGATCTGGACATCGGGACTTCCAGTGGCGCACTGAGCTGGACCCCCGCTGCGAGCGACCTTGGCTCGCACACGATCATCGCAGCAGTGAGTGACCAATTCGGCCATCAGGATCGCATCGAATTTCTGATCGAGGTGGTCGAGGCCCCGGACGGCGGCGGCCTGCCGAACCAAGCGCCACAGATTCAGCCAATCAACGATCAAATGATCAGCGTCGGCGGCTCACTGCAGATACAGGTGATCGCCAGCGACCCTGAACTCGGCACCTTGGTCTACGACTTGCTGTCAGCACCCAGCGGCATGAGTATTGGCGCTACCGGGCTAATTGACTTTGTTGCCGGCAGCGACCAGGCCGGCCTGTATTCTGTCGCCGTTCGAGTTCGCGATCCCGCTGGCCTGGCCGCTACCGCGCATTTCGGCCTGACTGTGGCCGCAATCAACCAGGCTCCGCAAGCGGTCGATGATGGCTACGAAGCGGTAGAACAGGAGACACTGATCGCTGCGCTGCCTGGCGTGCTGATCAACGACAGCGATCCTGACCAGGACCCGCTGACTGTCAGCTTGCAGCAGGATGCCTTGTTCGGCTCACTTAGCCTCAACAGCAACGGATCCTTTAGCTACACACCAGACACGCCCCCGCTGAGCCCCTTAGGCTTCGTCTTGAAACACAACATACTCAGCCCGAGCGGCGGGCCAAATTCGACACCAAGGATTGGCGATGTTGATGCCGATGGCGTGACCGACCTGGTAGTGCGTTATGGCAACGGCGTTGCTGGCGCGAATCGCATGTTGGTAGTACGCGGCGACACCGGCGCTACGGTTTACCACAGCCCGCCTTATGATCGCAGCGTGCAAGTCCACTCCGGCACCGATATTCTCGCCGACATTGACCTCGATGGTCGTCTTGAGATGATCTCGGTGGGGGGCGAAGGTGGCCGCAGCTCAACGCAGGATGGCCACAAACTGGTCGCCATGGAACATGACGGAACGTTCAAGTGGATTAGTGACCCGCTCCCTGAAGTGGGGATTTTCGAGGGGGCCACGGTGCCGCAGTCGTCCTTTGGTCCGTCTGAAATCGCAGTGGCTGACCTCGATCAGGACGGCACGCCAGAGATTATCGTCGGCACCGCTCAACTTGGCGCGGCCACACGCATCGGCGTCGTCGTCTTCGATAACCAGGGCAAGCATCTGTTCACTGGCTACGCCCGAGACGAAGACTTCGGCAGCCTGGGTTCACAATCCATTGAGGCCTATCCGGAAGTGGTAGATCTGGATTTGGATGGCGACCTGGAGATCTTGATCCTGTCGGCTGCCTTTTCCCACGCCGGTGCAGCGTTGTGGACCGTCCCAAATGTGACCAACAACGAAACGCGAGCAACGCCGATCGCCGCCAATCTGGACAACGATCCCTTCCCTGAACTGGTGCGAGCCTCGACCTCATCCAGCACCATGGCTTTGAACCATGATGGCAGTGTGCTTTGGGACGTACCCACCGAATTTGCGTTTGACACGCTTGGTGTGCCCATTGCCCTGGGTGATGTTGATGACGATGGACTATCGGACGTGCTGTTGGCGAACAACAGTTTTGGTCCGGGCTTTTTACAAGTGCTCAACGGTATCGATGGCTCATTGAAGTGGCAGTATCCTGCAATGGGCGAAGCAGGCATCAACTTCAATAAGCTTGCACCGACCGTCTTTGACCTTGATCGGGATGGTGCCACCGAAGTGGTGTTGTTTGATTCTGATCGCGTTATCCACCTGCTGAACGGCAGTGATGGAACGCTGATCGACACGTACGATTTCGGCCTCGACTCTGGCAGCTCCATAGGGTTTCCGATTTTCGCGGACATCGACCAGGATGGTGCCTCCGAACTGGTGCTGGCAGGTAGTTTTGAGTTTGGCACCGGTACCAGCACTGTCGCGTGGGTGTTTGAAGGCCCCAATGATGACTGGAAGCCTGCCGGGTCAATTTGGAATCAGCAAAACTTCCACGTTACCAACATCAACCCAGACGGCAGTGTTCCACAGTTTGAGCAACCGCACTGGTTGGTTCCAGGTCTAAACCAGAATCGCGTCAATGGTTTGTTGCCCGAGCTTCGCGCAGAAGCCTATGACGAATTCCACTATCGCGTTTCCGACGGCGCATTGACCGACGACGCCATTGTCTATTTGACAGTGCGTCCTGGCGGGCACCCGCAGATCCTGTCGCAACCCAAGCAGACGGCAACCGTAGGCATTGCATACGCCTATGCGCCTACGGTGACCGACCCCGATGCCGGCGAGACCTTCCTGTTTGCTCTGACCACAGCGCCTGCTGGCATGTCAATGGACTCAGACACTGGCTTGATAGCTTGGATCCCGCCAGCGACGGGCACTTACCAGGTCGGCTGGTCGGTAACCGATTCCGTTGGGCTGGTCGCAGTTCAGACCTACTCAATCGAAGTCGGCGATCCGGTGCAGGTACCTGACGTGGTCGGCGAGCTAATGGCCACCGCCGAGTCGGTTCTTGACGCTTCCAACCTGCAAACGGGCCGTATCACCGAACGATTTGACCCGGAGTTCGTGGTTGGATCGATCGCCTCGCAATCGCCACCGGCTGGAGCGACAGCGGAATTCGGCGGTTCTGTGGACTTGGTTGTTTCCCTGGGGACCGCGCCCGAAGACATTGACAATGACGGCGACACCTTCACCGAGAACGAGGGCGATTGCGACGATGCCGACAACACCATTTTCCCCGGTGCGAATGACCCATTGGGCGATGGTATTGATCAAAACTGTGACGGTATCGACGGTGAGCTGGCTCTGGTCTCGATTGTCGTTGAGCCGGCAACCAGCGTGTTGCTCAGTGGCAAGCGCATTGCATTTACCGCCGATGGAATCCGCGATGACGGCACTGCGTTCAACCTGACCGGGCTGGGCAACTGGTCCAATAGCGACCCCAATGTGGTGACCTTTACGCCAGACGGTTTTGCGCGCACGCTGGCCGCTGGCATGGCGACAATCAGCGTTGAGTATCAGGGCGTGACCGGCACCGCCATGGTGACCGTCGTCGGCGGTGTTTCAGCTGACCAGACTCCGCCGGTAGCCCTAATCGACTCACCGATTGACGCGATGGAAATCACCGCGCCGGTCGAGGTGATTGGTACAGCCAGCGATGCCAATCTACTGCGCTGGGACATGAGTATTTCGCGTGGTCAGGATGAGCCGCGCACCTTGATTGCTACCGGCACCAACACCGTCAATGGCGGCCCACTTGCCGAGCTCGACCCTACGATGCTAATGAACGGTCTGTACCTTCTCACTTTGGAGGTCTTCGACCGCGGCGGTAACGTTACCGCAGCAAGCAGTACTGTTGAAGTCGATGGCGACTACAAGGTCGGCAATTTTACTCTCGCGCAACAGGATTTGAGCGTAGCCCTGGCCGGCTTGCCGATCGATGTTGTTCGCAAATATGACAGCCGTGACAAGACGCAAGGCGACTTTGGTTTCGGCTGGCAAATGGTGCTCGACAGCGCCAGCGTCAGCGCAACTCGCGTTTTGGGTAGCGGCTGGGAGGTTGCGGGCGGTGGCCAGAGCTTTGCCTTGGTGCCCAAGGGCGACCACATGGTGAGCGTTACCCTGCCCGATGACACTGTCGAGACATTTCGACTGCAAGTCACACCCAGTTTCAACTTCCTGGTGCCGTTTTCGCTGCTGCAAGCCAAATTCTTGCCCGTTGGCAATGCCAAGGGCTCATTGACGACGCTCGACAACGCAAACCTGATCATCGTTGATGCACAGCCAGGCGTCGTACAGCTACTTGACGACTCCACATTCGATGTCTTCAATCCGCAGCGGTTTAGCTACGTCACACAAGGCGGCACTGAATTTGTCATTGACCGTGAGCTGGGCTTGCAGTCGGTAACGGATATTGACGGAAATTCGCTCACATTCACCGAGGCGGCGATCACGCACTCATCAGGCAAGAGTCTGACCTTCAGCCGCGACTCCCTGGGTCGGATCTCACAAGTCACTGACCCCATGGGACATTCCCAAAACTACAACTACGATGGCCTCGGTAACCTGGCTCGGCATGTGGATGCGATGGGCAATGTAACCACCTTCCGCTACGCTCGCGATCACGTGTTGTTGGAGGTCATGGATCCGCTCGGTAATCGAGCAGTTCGAACCGAATACGACGCATCCGGGCGAATGATCTCCTTGACCGATGCGGCTGGAAACCGATTTGAATTCACCCACGACGTCGATGGTCGAGAAGAACTGATCACCGATCCGGCCGGCAACATTCAGCGTTTGCTATTGGACGATGACGGCAACATTCTGATCAAGGAGAGCACCGTCACTATTGAGGGTGTGCCAACGGTCGCCACCGAAACCTTTGAGTACGATGACCGAGGCAATGAGACAGCGGTGGTAGATGCCGATGGCGTTCGAACCGAATACAGCTACGATGCCGATGACAACATCATTCAAACGGTGGTTGATCCTGGCGGGCTGGCGATCACAACCTCCGCCACCTACAACGAGTTTGGCCAGAAACTGACCGAAACCGATGCGCTGGGCCATGTGTACACCAACGAATACGACGATGACGGCAACCTGACCAGAACCATCGACCCGCTGGGCAACGAAACCCTTTATACCCACGCCGACAACGGACAGGTTCTCACTAAAACTGACGCGCTGGGCACTGTAACAACCCGGCAGTACCAGGCGAGCGGAGCACTGACAAGCGAAGAAACCATAGACATCAGCGGTTTTCTGGTTGCCAGGACCACTTATTCGGTAGACGCCAATAACAATCGGACCAACAAGTTCGAATACCGCATGGTCAATGGCGTATTGACAGCCTTTAACACCCAGTATTTCTACGACAACGCCAATCGACTGATCCAGACCATAGACCCGTTGGGTAACGTAAGCAGCCAAACCTACAACGGCGTCGGGCAAGTCGCTACAAGTACGGACGCCAATGGGCACACGACCGAGTTTGAGTACGACGAGACAGGCCGGCAGACATTGGTGCGCTTCCCTGATGGGTCAACCACAAGCAAACAATATGATGCTCGTGGCAGCCTTATCGCTGAAACCGACGAGTTGGGTCGAACGACATCCTATGAATACGATGAGCTGGGCCGACAAGTGGCTGTTGTTCACCCTGATGGGGCGCGCGAAGAGACGGTATATAGCCCGGCAGGCCGTGAGCTGGCGACCATTGACGCACTGGGCCGGCGCACCGACTTGAGTTACGACTCGGCCGGTCGAGCATTCCGCACAACGTTGCCGGAAGTTGTTGACGCCAGGGATGGATCGATGGTCCGTCCAGTGATCGAATCAACGTTCAACGATGCCGGTCAGGTAGTTGCGCAAACCGACCCCAATAGCAACCAAACCAACACAAGCTACGATGCTCTGGGGCGACCGACCCAAACCACGTTTGCTGACGGCAGCAGCACCTCGATGACCTACGATGCCTTGAACCGAATTGTTAGCCGGACTGATGAGTTGGGCCAAACGGTAGCGTATGAGTATGACGCCAGAGGCAACCTGCTCAGCGTTACCGAGCCGGCCCCCACACGAGGCGCTGGGAGCAAAGTCACAAGCTACACCTGGGACCTAATGGGTAACCGCTTGACCCAGACCGATGCACTCGGACGCACCACTCGATATGAATACGATGCCTTGGGCCGCGCGACCAAATCGGTGCTGCCGGGCGGACAATTCTCAACGGCTACCTTTGACCCGGTCGGCAACCTCATCGAGCGCGTTGATTACAATGGCGATCGGGCGACGTTTGTCTACGATGAACGCAACCGACTGATTCAGTCCAACCAGGCTGACGGCAGCGTTGAAACCTTCGGCTACCTGGCCAATGGTTTACGTGATCAAGCGACCGGATCTGAAGGCATTGTCAGTACCACCTATGACAGCCGCGATCGCGTACTCACTGTCACTCAGAGCACCGGCATGATTAGTTATGTTTATGACCTGGCAGGACAGCAAACGGCCATGAGCTCGCCCAATCAATCGGTGCTGTACGGCTATGACGCCATTGGGCGTTTGCAAACCATCACCGATGCTAGCGGCACCACCAACTACGGCTACGACCCGGCAGGCAACAAGGTCCTGATTGAGCGACCCAACCTGTCCACCAGCGAGATGCTGTTTGATACCCGCAATCGCACCACGCATATTGAACACAGAGATGCGGGCGACAACTTGATCGATCGCTACATCTATTCCTACGACGACAACGGCCAACGCAGCAGTTTAACCACTGCCGATGGCACCACCGAGACCTATGTGTATGACAACCTGCGGCGGTTGGTCAATGCCACTCGAATAGGAAACAACCCGTTCAACATTAGCTACAGCTATGACCTCGTTGGCAACCGTACCTCCATAGATCGTGATGGTGTGTTCGAAAGCTATGTTTACGATGACAACGACCGGCTGTTGAGCGCGGGCACCACGACGTTCACCTATGACGGCAACGGCAACCGTACCGCAATGATTGCAGACGGGGACTTGACGCGTTACCGCTGGGACGGCGAAGGGCAGCTAACAAACATCGATGTTAACGGGTTGGAGCTGGCGACGTTTCGTTATGACGTCGACGGCAATCGCACCGGCGTTGACCGACCTGGCAGCAGCGAGCAGTTCTTGATCGACCGCCTGAGTCGAACCGGCTACCCGCAGATCATCGAGGAAAGTGATGGCGATGATTTGCTAACGGCCACTCACACCTACGGTGCCGACTTGCTGGCGTCCACCCGAGGCGCAACTGAGTATCCACTGGTGGACGGACTCGGTAGTACGCGCGTTGTAATCGACGACAGCACGGCGACGATGGCGTCGACCGACTATGCACCATTTGGCGAGGTCATCGCAGAAAGCGGATCATCGCTGAACCCCTATCTATTTGCCGGAGAACGCGAGGAAACGGCGGTTGGTGGATACGACTTACGTTCGCGTTTCTATGACCCGAGTATCGGTGCGTTTCTGGGTCGCGATGCGTTCAGGGGCACGCTGGAAGTGCCGGTGACACAACACCCGTATCTGTACGCTGCATCCGACCCGGTCAACAGCATTGATCCATCGGGCAATATCGACCTGGTGAGCCTGGTGCAATCGATTCAGATCATCGCAACCCAAATCGCCATCAGAGCACCAACCGCATGCTCGGCACTTACAGCAGCCAAGAACGGTGAGAGGATCGCTGGCTTGGCCGTAGTCGGTCTGAACCTCGCTATCAACGCAGCGTTCATCAGCAGCGTCTCACTGACCTCTGGGACAATCAAGCTGCCGCCAATACCGCTGCCCAAATCAATCAAGAAGTACAAGTCGATTGGTATCGGACTCAACTTCACGCCGGACAGCCGCAGCTATTCGCTGGGCTTCAACAAGGCTGACGAGAAAAATGACACCAGCCCTGCGATCGGCATTAGCGCTGAATTCAAAGGTGACGGTCCGCCGAAACTCAGCGGTTCATTGTCCGACTCGGTAACGATACCGCTGGTACCCGTCACCTATTGTGGAAAGGTCATCGGCGAACTGAATGCTGGCGCTGAAGCCAAGTTGGGAGTCGGTGGGACATTCGGCAAGGGTGGTGGCGCGGCGTTCGTTGGAGAGCTAACCGGATTCGTTGGCTTGGCCATTCCTAAAGAGGGCACGGTTGTAGACTTCAAGGTTTCATTGTTCAAGGTTGCCAGCTCGAACAATAGCGGCTCGTTTTCACTACTGGGGTTCCCGTTCTGACGCTGTTGGCCGTGACAACGGCGGGTTCACAGACGGTGTTGAAAACGGACCCGCTTTATCGTCACTCGGCCGGCTGGGGAATGCGAGCACAAGGGCCCATTCAGATTGACGAGTCGGTGCGAACGCCTCGACCTGAACAATCGCCAGTAGCATAGCCTTTAGTCTTGCCTGCCCTCAGCTCTGATACGGGCGCAAATCCTGCGGCCTTGGCTTTCGGCAGGTCGCCGGTCGCTATCGTGTGAATGTTGATCTCGCCCGAGCCCCCGCCGCAGACAGCCGGAAACATCACGTCCGTCATCGATGCGCATTGGCTTGTTCTCACCGCCACGTCGGCATCGATCAGCACTTTGGCCGTTTTCTCGGCGGAGTCACCGCTGTATTCGCACTGGATGGCCTTGGCACTGACATAAACGTCGACATAGGTTTCCGGCGCATTGCCTGCGACCTCAGTACCGTGACAGGCCACCAAGGTCAGGGAAAGCATTGCAACTGCTGATCGAATCATCGGTTTGGGTTTCATTGGATGGTTTAGGCGGCATGAAAACATACTGGACCGGCCAGCGCGACTATTGATATTGAAAAGAGAAACTTACGGTTCACTTCTTGTGGTACGCCAAGATACGTTTTGCGGCACAGGGCGAGATGGAAGCGAACGCAGAAAAGCGTATAGCTCGGTACGCTCTTGCGGCGTGAAATAAGCGAAACGGTCGCGCGCCACTACGGTCATCAACCCGAGTGACGGCCGGTCATCTTTGGGCAAGCCTTCATCCAACAGCCGGTTGAACTGGTCCCACGAGTAAGCGGTCACCAGTGCCAAATCGGGTGTCGCAATATCGCTCTCCACGTTGGCACCGCGCAAGTCAAAGCCATGGCATTCGTTGCAAGTGGTCATCGCCAGGTACTCGCCTCGGACCAAAGCCGCGTCATCATCAGGACCCAGCAACAGAGGCGGCACTTTCGATGCCCACGCCGCCATATGTTCTTCATCGCCATTGGCCAACAGCCACCGCGCTTGCCACCCAAGTCGGCCTTCGGGCAAGCTTTTCTTGATCGAAGGCGCCGAGCGCAGGAATGCGATCAGATCAGCGGTATCCTGGTCGCTCAAATGAATCCAGTTGTAAGATGGCATCGACCAAAGCGCTTTGCCATCATGGCCAACGCCTTGCCGAACTGCACGCTCCAAAACAGCTGGATCATGCTGCTGGGCGTAGGCTGCGAGGTTGGGCGCAACCGCCCGATCCACCCAGTCCCATTCATCGGTAAACACCCGACCCTCCAGTCGCTGACCATGGCAGCCGAAACAGCCACGTGTTCTGGCAATGTGCTGCCCGCGCGCAAGCGCTGCAGCTGAGGTATCGATCGGATGCGAGAAATCCGCCCGAACAGCTACATCACGTAACTGCGACTCCGATAACAGGTAGACAATACCGAATCCGAGAGCCGGGCCAACCAACAAAAGTGCCATTGCCCCAAAAAGAATCCTGCGCATGGTCTATTCCTCCATAGGCTTGACCGAATATCATAACTTGCAACTGGAAACTCCAATCGGCAGGGCGACGATGCCGCAGCTTGCGCGAGTAACGCAACGAGTGTAAGCGGTACAATTCGCCAGAACATTTATTGGCTTTGTTGGTTGAAGACTCATTACTCCTCGATACTGCCAGAAAAACACCCTGATGGTCAGCACCGCATTAATCGGCCCGGGCCGAAACAATAGAGAATAGCCTTGTCGAGCAAAAACGTTACATACCGGGCAGACATCGACGGCTTAAGGGCGGTGGCCGTGGTTGGTGTTTTGCTCTACCACGCTGGAATCATGAATCCAGCCTGGCAGCTGGCTCCTGGCGGCTTTCTCGGCGTAGACGTCTTCTTCGTTATCTCTGGCTACCTGATCACATCGATCATCAGAAACGAGTTGGTTCGAGGAAACTTCAGCTTCTCGACCTTCTACCAGCGACGTGTTCGACGGATCGCTCCGGCCTTGCTGGTCGTCGTGCTGGTCAGCACTCCATTTGCGTGGAAGGCCATGCCGGCCGATATGTTTCAGCAATTTGCAGGCTCGGCTTTTTCCGCCCTGGCCATGGTTGGCAATGTTTGGTTCTGGCTCGAAGACAGCTATGTGTCACCCAATAGCGCCCTGAAACCGCTCCTGCACCTGTGGAGTCTTGGTGTTGAAGAACAGTTTTACCTGTTAATGCCGCTGTGTTTGGTCTTGCTGTGGAGGAAAACACGTCACCACTTGCCCATCATTGTCGCAGCAACCATGGTCGCATCATTCCTACTGGCCCAGCACGCAGCTGTAGTCAACCCTGACTCGGCCTTTTTCTTGCTGCCATTTCGCGCCTGGGAGTTGCTGTTGGGTGCATACTTTGCGCTTGTCCCGCAACGCCAGCTATGCAAGCTACCGGCCTGGATTCATCGAAACGCATCGAACTTAGGCCTGCTTGCCATCATCATATCGTTCCTGGGGGCCTCACATCGTATGCTCCACCCCGGCTGGGTGACGCTACTGCCGGTCGTTGGTTCAGGCCTGATTATCGCTTTCCCGCATAATAATTTCGCAGGAAGGCTCCTGAAGATTCGGGTGATCGTCTGGATTGGCTTGATCTCCTACTCGCTGTACCTGATTCATTACCCTGTCATGTCGCTGATGCGGATCGCGGAAGGAACGCATTTGCCTGCCAGCCAAATCATCCTTGCACTCGGCCTTTCTCTTTTGCTTGCAACGTTGAACTACCGGATGGTTGAACAGCCCCTGCGAAATCGAACATTGAAGTTCCACGTCGTACTTGCATTTGTCGTCGGTCTGGCGGTTGCCACCAGCCTTGCGCTCACGGCTGTTCAATTGCTGGGTTACCGGTACCACGGCGAGAACACCAAGGTCCAGGACATGAGAAAGACGTTGAAGCGATCGGAGTTCATCAAACTCCATCAGGACAGTCCGGTCGCGAACCCATTTCTTGCCAAGGTGATGAAAAAACAGTCGACGTGCCGCTACCGTCACCCCCAGCACGCCTGTTCATTTGGCGATGCCAGTTGGGTCTCCTTGGGTGACTCTTACGCCGGACAGCTTGATCCGGTACTGCATGAGCGGTTCGAGGCTGGTGGGCCTGGATTTGTGTCGCTTGCCTATGAGCAATGCCCATTGTTGGATCGCGGATTCTGGTTCGGTGACGCGGCAGAATGCCCTACCGTCAACGAATTGCGTTGGCGAAGAATCGAGGCCTTTGAACAAAAGAAGGTGATCGTCTATGCGGCAAACTACGGCTACTTTAACGTCGCCAAGCATCGAACTACCGACCCGATTGGCGACGGTCGGTCCAAACGGAGAGACGGTCGGGCAGTAGCAAAAGACGAGGTCATCGCCAGCCACCGCCGCAGCATTGCTCGATTGCTGGAACTCGGTCACGATGTGGCGCTAGTTTATTCGATCCCACATCCCCAATCGGATGTCCGATTGGAGTACTTTCGTCAATTAGATGTTCACGGAGCCGACACCTTCACTCTACCCGCGCGGTTCACAAGCAATGCCGCCTCGTACGAACAATCGAAAGAGATAGATCAGTGGATCGACGTTCCAGACCACCCTCAACTGGTCAAAATCTATCCCAGGGAGATTTTTTGCGAGAGTGCGCCTCCCAACCGCTGTTTGCTCTGGGACGAAAAAGGACCAATTTACAACGGCGGCGGCCACTTGTCGCGCCAAGGTGCACGCCAACTCATTGGTGAGATTGTCAAACGCATTCAACACTAGCCGCAGACTGTGGGGCACTGCACGCGGCGGGTTCCCGCAAGCCACCGAGCCTTAGCAGTTTCGAAAACATCTCAGGGCACTACAAATTGGTAAATTGCACGACCGTTGAGTTCGCGCAGTTCGGCCGTCCACTCAGCCTTGGACAGGTCATAGTCAACAGTCAAGTAGCTATATTGCCCGGCGTCATGGCTTGAAACCTCACCATAACAGCACTCGCTTTTCTGTGAAGAAACGGGGCAAATGGCCGTACTCCCGCAACCATCCAGTGCTGTGCCACTCCCGCCCGTGATGGTTTGCGTCTGCTGCGATACTGACGCTGGAATATTCTGAAAGTTGTGAACGTGGCCAACGTGAAGCCACTTCAACATGGACTGTTCCGCCAATTGACTATCGTCGTAAGCAGAGCCCAGATCCTCCGTAGGAACATGCGTGGTCAGCCAGGCTGGAGTAGCGCGGCCTGCCAGGGCCTGGTAGATCGATTTGAAGGAGCGCTGCGCCGAGGCCGAACTCTCATTGGATGTATCGGCGACGTAGATATCCAGTTGGCTCAGTTCCACCCTGTAGGGAGGTATCACGTCCTGTGCATCCTGGCATGTGGACGGTGCAGGCCCTGGATAGAAAAACAAGTAGTAGCCTTGCCACGACCTGCTGCACGATTCATGGTTGCCGCGAACGAATATCCACGGCGCCAGCGTCAACACGCCCGGCAAATTGCCCCCCTCCGCTGGCTTGAAAAAATCGTCTTCCCAGGCTGACCAGTTATCACCGCAATGAACCCAGCCACGCGCTGGATCATAGGGGTCACACCGGCCCGTGCCCCCCGCCTGTGTGCTTTCCCGGTATAGATAGTCACCAACATGCAGAGTATAGTCAGGTCCACGGCCTCGAGCAGCGACCTGACTGAGCTGGGGAAAGCCCCAAGCGCCAAGAGCGAGACTGCCACCCTGGCACCACTGGTGGCTGCTACCCTTCAGCCTGCAACCGGTGTCACCGATCACCAACGCTGAAGCGGAAGCACGAGAGACTCGCGGCAGGCTTATGGTACCAGCGGGCCACACTTTTTCGGGTTGTGGGACGAAATGGACTTGCCGTCAGAATCACATTTCTTCGGTATCTACGACACCACAGCAGCGCTTTGGGATCAGATCGTTTTTGATGCTCCTTACTACCTGCCAGTGAAGAGCTCAGGCAATGACCGAAATGATGGAGCCCCTTCAAATGGCACAACCTTCTATCGTTTCCAGGGCGCTGGCTGGGCAGAAGAGACCTATGATGACACTATGCACCCCGGCGACGACGGAGCTCCGGCGGGGTATGACACCGTATCGGCCAACGGCAATGCCAAAAACATACTGACTGTTGGCGCTGTCAATGACGCCGTCAGCGGCGGCGTCCGAAGCCTGGCAAACGCGACGATGTCAAGTTTCAGCGGATGGGGCCCAACTGATGACGGACGAGTCAAGCCAGATGTAGTCGGCAATGGCGTGGCGCTGTTCTCTTCTGGCTCAGCGAACGACTCCGCTTACAGCACGCTCTCCGGTACCAGCATGTCGGCACCGAATGTGACCGGATCAGCGACATTGCTGCAGGAGTACTATCGCAATTACACCGGTGAAGGCATGGCGGCCAGCACGATCAAGGCGTTGTTAATACATACCGCTGATGATCTCGGCAACCCTGGTCCGGATTACTCCTTCGGTTGGGGGTTGGTCAATACCTACGCTGGTATGGCTCAGCTGACGGCGGCCGAGATACAACCCTCAGAACCGTTCATGACCTATATGGACCTAGCCGATCAGGCGACCTACAGCGTTAACGTCACCGCTGCCGGCGGAATGCCCTTAAAGGCCACCCTGGTTTGGACCGACCCCCCGGGAGCCGCTACTGACCCAGAAGAAATTGATGACCCGACGATTAAGCTGGTCAACGATCTCGACCTGGAAATCCTGCCGGCCATGGCACGAGGAGTAGAGTTCTTGCCATGGGTGTTGGATCCGGACAACCCGGCTGATCCCGCGACTACCGGCGATAACATCCGAGACAACGTGGAACAGGTCATTGTTGATTCGCCGGTCGGCGGCGACACCTATACAGTTCGTGTAAGCCACAAAGGCGTATTGCTCGACACTGACCCGCAGGCGTTCAGTTTGATTATTTCTGGAATGCCGGTCGTGCTCTTCGAGAACGGCTTCGACTGAGCACTTGACAGCTGATACCCCACAGGGCGGCGTCTGGCCGCCCTAGTAAATGCCACGCAATGCGTTGACCAAGCTCGCTACCACTCTGTTTGTAAAAATCTTCGCCACCCTTGTGTTTTGGTGTGGGCCGCTGCTATTGCTGCCGACGAACACCCTAGTCGCACTGGGGCTACCCGAATCCTCTGAACCCTTCGTCCGACTGCTTGGCTGGGCCTATCTGTCACTTTGCGTCGGATATGGCTTTGGGCTGCGGGCAGAACTCAGTGGACAACGTCCTGTGGCCGCAATTTGGTTAGGTATCGTGAGCAATTCGGGGGCCAGTGCGTATTTGGCGTATTTCAGCTCTACTGACACTTGGCAGGGCGCGCACCCCTGGGTCCAACTCCTGATCTGGTGTTCGGCGGTTGTGGCGGCACTGATTGCCATCTGCCTGGCCTGGTTTGGCGTTCTTCGTTGGCGACCTGCAAAGCAGCCTATTCCGTGATGAGTCAACAAAATGCATTTTAGCTTGGCCATCCTGCTGTGTATCTTGGCGCTCGCAGCGCTGCTGATAGCAGCCAAAGTGCTGGGAGCGATCCGGTGGTCAAAACAAGGCGAGTTGCTTCGCCAGCAACTTGCACAGGGTTCGAACGGGGACGCTACTGACCATGTTGACTTTGAGCAGCTGGGGCAACTGCCAGATTCTGTTCAGGTCTTTTTTCGAGCTGCATTGCAAGACCGGCAGAAAACAATCATCGCTGCTCGTATGGTTCAGCATGGGCAGCTAAATCTAGGGTCTGGAAAAGAGCGCTGGAAGCCATTCGTATCAGACCAGTTGGTGACAACGACCAAGCCCGGATTCGACTGGAATGCCATAGTCACCCTGTTTCCGGGCCTTGTAGTCAACGTTCGTGACGCATACATCAACGGCAGCGGAATACTAAGAGCCGCGCTGCAAGGACTGATCGAGGTCGGTCATACCGAAGGGCCAGGAGAGATTGCAGAGGGCGAATTGATGCGCTTCCTGGCAGAGGCAGCCTGGTACCCGACGGCCTTGCTCCCCAGCTCGGGAGTCTCATGGGAGCAGCTTGGATCTCGCTCGGCTCAAGCCACATTGATCGACCATGGTCACCGTGCAATATTGCTGTTCGAATTCAATACTGATGGACTGATCGAAACAGTAACTGCCGAACAACGTGGCCGATTGGTTGGCAAACAATTGGTACCGACACCTTGGCGGGGCAGGTTTTGGAACTACGCCGAAAGGGACGGAATGCAGGTCCCATTGCAAGGTGAAGTGGCCTGGATCGTAGACGGCATGCCCAAGCCTTACTGGCGCGGCCATCTGGATCGTATTGAATACACACTAACGTAGCGCCATGCTGATCAATCAGCAGGCCCGCGAATTTGACCACTGGGAACGATGGCGCAACAACGATGCAACGCAACGAATTCAAACGAGTGATCGATCGGATCGCTGCTGAAGCGATGGCAGCACCAACCGAAGGGGAGGTTGCGTCTTACATTCCGCAGCTCAGGCAGATTGACGCCAGCAAGTTCGGCCTGCACCTGA
>BQJN01000049.1 GCA_021604725.1 Lysobacteraceae bacterium
CGCGCGTTCGTCGGCATCGAAATCGGGGTCGGTCCAGACTGCAGCCAGTTCCGATGCACCAATCGTGTTGGTCCAGCTCGCGGCCTCAATGTCGACCGTATTGCCCACCGGCGGTAGCTTGCCGTTGGCATCAGGTTCGCGGCCACCGGACCATACGACATCGTAGACTTTTTCGCGGAGGTCGCCACTATCGTCCATCCAGCCTTTGACGATCTGAATCCGGTCAAGGTTGGCTCCAATTGGGTCTCGTAAAGCAATCATCATGAATGTCGGGGACTGGTCACTGGGTGCCGTCGAGAGATCACCGCCCATAGGTACACCTTTCTGGTATCCCAGGAATGCCGGCTGACGGTTACGCAGATCATCGTCATTGAATTCCCAGCCACCAAAAAACCGTACAAGTATGCGCGAACCTGTGGTGGCATAGGTTTCCTTGCGTTCCATCGCGTCAAACAGAGCCGCGCGAGTGTTTTCGGTCGCCCAGATACCCTGGTAGCCCGACGCCAGCAGCATGTCGCCCTCAATAGCACCAAGTGCTGATTTGACAAAGGGGTGCTCCACGCGTGTTGCCGATGGCTCGACACTGGTCGACTTTCCGAAGAAGTTGTCTTCCTCCGCGGTCGTCAGGGACGTATGTGCATCGGTGGCGCCGACCATTCCAAATTTATAGGGGTTGGTGCCGAACTTCTCTTCGAGCGCCAACCCTTGCTTCAATGCCTCGCGTGCATATTCGCGTGGTAGCATCTCTGGCTTCTTCAGTTCCGAGATATCGAGGTTGCCGACGTCCCAGGTGCCGTAATCGGCGAATTCGTCATCCGGCGACAACTTGGGGTGTGTTTCGCCGTCGCCCTTGATCTGGGTTACTTCGTAAAGTGGCTCCCACTTGGCGCGGAGCATTACGTATTCCTTGTTCACTCTGCCACCGGCATAAGTCCGGTCAACCGGGAACATCCAACCGTTCGACAGGTTGCCGTTGTGGGCGATAGCGAGCGCTCGGCCCCTGGTCGTCTCTTCGTAATTGTCGAGCCATTTGTAGAGGTCCAGCGGATCGGTGCTGCCCATCGGCGGCTGCGTTGTCATCGGGATAACTTGCCCTGCTCGGTCGCCGTCATCGCGCAGAATTACATTACGATGCAAATTGAAGCCCTTCGGCACGGACGTCCACTCGAAGCCGATAAACGCCGTGAAACGCCCTGGCTCGTTGTAACGTTCAGCGGACTCGATAATTTTGTCCCAAACGCTGTCGTAGATGGTCGACCCTGGGCTGTATTGCTCAACCAACACTTCGGGAATCGTTCCCTGCGAAAAATTGCCGATCAGGTCGAAGGCCGCTTCGGCGGCTGCCTGGCCACCCTTTGCGAAACCGTCAGCCCATTCCTTGCCTTTTGGCACGGCGAGGATATTGGGTGCTCCGCTCTGAATGTCCGTCGCAATACCCATCATGTCGGAATGGTCAGTGATAACCAGAAAATCGAGTGGGCGGCTTAGCTTGACTGGTTGTCCGCCGGCGGAAACAACTTGTTCCCCACGTGCTAATCGATATGCAGTGTCGTGTCCCGTTGTATTTCCAAACAGACCAGCATCCAGCGAGAGGCCGGTGTGTAGATGAGTTTCGCCCCAGTAGACCTGGCTTGGGAAGGGCCGTTCGGCCCAGGGCGAATACGCCTTTCCTGGGTACAGGCTGTCAACATCCTCGGCCTGTATCACTGGGTGGACCTGGGCCAAGGCAAGCGTCGGCATCACTAGACCGATCAGGGCCCCAATAACTGTCTCTCGCACTACATTTTTCATGAAGGGCCTCAGTTCAGATTGTTTCTCATTTCCACTAACGCGGAAAGGGTTCAAAGCCACGGGCAGTGGCCTTGTGGGCGTGGCTCTTTTGTCGGTGCTGACTGTGGGGGCGTCGAGTTGCAAGCTCAATCGGTCTATTGATCAAGAAATCCGCAAAGTGGAGCCATCGATAAGATACGCGGTCAGAGCGTAACAGCGCAAGCGGGGACACCCCCAAGACACCCAGCAGTTTAACGCTTGAGCGGGCAAAAATACGGGGTGATATTGCTCACGCCGTGCTCGGTGACACGGGGCCGGAGTTTCACTTGTTCCGAATTTGGGCCGCTATCAATTGATGCGCAGAATGCGCTATTCGATAGTGTAATCCATCAGCTCAATCGGCAGCCCATCGCCGCCACGGATCTCACAGCCTCCACCCATGGCGGTCATCACTGAACATATGTTCATGGTGTTGTTGACGCTTGGGCTGGTGCTCCGGAACGCAAACGAAGCCAGATTGGACGCATAGTTGACGCAGGCGAAATCATACATGGTCATCGCGACAAGGTTGCAACCCACACACCCGTTGCCCTGGGCCACACCCATCACCACCGGCGCCTGTGCACCGGAAAAATTCCAAATCCAATACGAAAGCTGCGCACCGCCGTAAAAAGCCGGTCTGGCTACCGCCAAAGCCGAACAGTTATCTGCATTTGCCCGCTCGCCGATCCCCATGGCAATAGCAAGAGCAACGCACACCAGGAGTTGGCGCTTGAACATCTTGTCGCCCCTCATTTTGACGTTGTTCGAACCAGTATTCTGGCAAACTTGGTTTTTGAGCCTGACGGAGCAGCTAGAAGCTGTCTTTCACAGCGGCAAATCAGATGAAGTGCACCAAGGCTGGATCCAGGTTCCCCATGGGATCCCAATTTTAACGCGTCATCCCGGGCCTGGACCCGGGATCCAGAAGCGCTTAGCGCCACAAGGGCCAAGCAGTGACCGCGGCGACAGGGTTGTAGCTAGTCGTCCTTCTTGTTGCGAGAAACCAACCCTTCAATCAATTCGAGCGGTAACGGAAACAGGATCGTTGAGTGTTTCTCCGCCGCAATTTCTGTCAACGTTTGAAGGTACCGCAACATCAGCGCGTTAGGCGCGTCGGAAAGCCGGGCTGCCGCTGCAGTCAACTGTTCTGATGCTTCCAGTTCGCCTGATGCGTGGATTACCTTGGCACGTCGTGAGCGTTCTGCCTCGGCCTGGCGGACAAGCTCCTAGCGTTGGACATCCAAGGTTGTGGATGTCCAATGAGTGTCAAAAGTAGGAGCCAAGGTCCTTTTGTTTCGCGCTTGAGCGAGGTTCGATTGCAATTCCTATCGGTCGTGGCGCTTTTTCGCTATTCTTGAGCCCTCACGGACACATAAAAAGTAACCTTTCCGGACGCATTCAAACCCTTCTGGTTCGTCAGACAATGGCTTCTTGCCGACATCGTTTGAATCGCGACAGGAAAGCTTTTCGTAACCAGGAGCTTAATGTCGCATGACAAGTACAAAAACCATTCTAGGTTGCATGTTGATCGCGTTTTTGCTGCCCTCGCTGAGCGCAGCCCAGACCGTCAGTTATGGATTTACCGCCACAATTGAGGTCGCCGACCCCCCACTGGACACAGTCTTCACACCAGGAGAGCGTTTGACCGTCTATTTCCAACTCGATTCCGCTGTACCGGATTTGGACCCTTCGCCGGGGATTGGTGACTACGAAAACGCTGTTTTGATGAGCTCGGCGTTCACCGATGATTACGTGGTCACGGGCACTGGCGGAAATCTTCTTATTTCTGACATGGCGCCAGGCAATTTCGACATCTTTATCATCCTCGGTTTTGTATCTGGTCCAGCCATTGCGGGGGGCTGTGTGCCCGACACTGCACAAGCTTTCGCCACCGATTCAACGGGACTTGCGTTTTCCAATGATGCTTTTCCAGTGAGTGCCCCTGACCCCACTAATTTCGATGTTTTTGATGTGAAGCTCAATTTTGCCTGCCCCGGCGGGCTTGCCAGCCTGACTGCCTTCGGTGACAGTGATGTGGTTGTCTTCATCAACGGATTCGGTGACGCTGCCGTGAGGGCATCAGATTGGCAGTGATTGCGGACAGGCACGGACAGTTACCGAGCTTAAGGCTTTAAAAATTGTCAGGTTTGGGTGGTGTCTCATGCGACCCGACTCATTGCCGCGTTGGAACGGTCCGAAGGCTGCAACTCCATTCGCCTGGAGAAGGAATTGGGGCAGACAACGGTCGTTGATCAAAGGCCCTCGACGAGCCCCCTGGGAGTGGCCGGACAAAGGGAAATAGGGCTGTTGGATAGTCCGGTGTTTTCTTCTCCTGTGAGGTCTGTCCAGTGCGACGACCGATGAACATGGCGGAATATGTCCGGCGCCGAAATGGTGTGCCGATGGGAGCGCGCGGGAGCCTTCGCAATATGCTACAGAGGTCCCTAGGCGCAAGGTCCTTTGCCGTGTTCTGGCAGTACTGGAATCCGATATTCGGTTACGCCCTGGGGCGCTATATCTTCGCTCCTGCGAAACGATGGTTGCCACCACCGGTCGCACTTTTACTGACCATTGTTGTTTGTGGTGCGCTGCACGATCTTGTGACAACCTTGGTCCGTGGTTCCGTGGCATTCCTTTTCATGCCGTGGTTCTTTTTTCTCGGGCTCGGTGTTGTGGCAAGTCGTTACGTCCACATGGATCTGGGTCACCATCCCTGGTGGGTCCGAGCGGCCGTCAATTTAGCCTACGTCTCGGTTTGTCTGGGGCTGGCTATTGGCTTGCAAGGCTCCTGATCAACATGTTCTAGTGCACCCAGACCCAGGTGCAAGTAGCAGGCGCTCGAGGCACGTTCGCAATGAAAAACTGTTTCGCTATCTGCTTGGTGTTTGGAATTTGTGAGGTATGAATGCCGTGAGTAGTCCATTGGACGAGCGATTCCCGATTGTGCTTTTTCAGGATGTGCACTGGGGTGATATGGACGCCTTCAATCATGTCAACAACACCGTGTACTTCCGCTACTTCGAAGATGCTCGCATCGCATTCTTCGACCGTACCGGCATCAATACGTACATGAAGGAGAACAAGATCGGTCCCATACTGGCCGCGACGAATTGCGATTTCCGGCTGCCGGTGAGCTACCCGGACCGCATTCACATCGGCGTGAGCTGCTCGATCATTGGCCCGAAGAAGATGAACATGCAATACGCCGTTTACAGCGAACAGTTTTCCAAGGTGGCGGCCGATGGCGAGGGGCTGGTCGTGTACTATGACTATTGCGCTGGCAACAGTTGTGAGATTCCCGACTCGATCGTCCAGGCGATCAAAAACCTGTGTGAACATCGATAAGCAGGCTCATGGGGCCGCTATTAGCCAGAGGACAACTCCGTCTTCGAACCATGCGCGATAAACTCAATGGAAGGTGGATGTCCGGTTTGTTGTCGCATATATTTGCAAGGACTGATGCCTTTCGGCCGAATCCGGCGATCAAACCCTCCAGGAGACCTCTATGACCCGCCTGCTTGCCACCGTCTGCGCCATCGCGCTGGCTGCTCCCATTTTCGCCACAGCGCAGGACTTTTCCATTGGCCGTATTGATCACCATATCCGCACGTTGTCGGACGATTGGTTCGAAGGCCGCGCGCCGGGCACCCCGGGTGAGGACAAGACAGTCGCTTATCTGTCTGGCGCCTTCGCCGGCGTTGGTCTGCAGCCGGGTGGCGATTTGCGGTCCGATGGGACGCGGGCCTGGACGCAAGACGTGATCCTCTATCGTTCCACGATGGACGATGACCCATTGCTTTCTATCGACATCGGCGGTGAACGCGTCGCCATGGTGCAAAACCAGGACCTGGCAGTGCGCGCGCCGATCAACGGCACGGCCGAGATTCGCCTCGAAGACGTCCCCCTTATGTTCGTCGGCTATGGTACCCACGCCCCGGAGCGTGACTGGTCTGACTTCAAGGATGTGGACGTGGCCGGAAAGGTCATCGTGGCTCTTGTCAATGATCCCGATTTCGAAGGCGGCGAGGGTGATTTTGGCGGCGACGCAATGACCTACTACGGCCGCTGGACGTACAAGTATGAGGAAGCTGCCAGACGCGGCGCAGCGGGCGTGCTGGTTATTCACGAAACCAAACCTGCCAGCTATCCGTGGGGCGTCATCTCCACCGGCAACGATGTCACTTTGGACATCGTCCGCGAGGACCCAGCGTCGGCGCATTCGGCGCTGCAGGGCTGGATGCATGTCGATATCGCCAGCCGGCTGTTTGAGGCGGCAGGTACGACCTATGAAAACGCCAAGGCCATGGCCCAGCGTCGCGACTTCCAGCCGATGGATCTTGGCGCGACCATCGACGCCACCCTGCTCGCCCGCAGTGACCAGATCGCGGCGAAGAACGTGGTCGGCATTCTGCCCGGAACCGAAAGCCCTGATGAGTACATCGTCTTCACCGGACATCATGATCACATCGGCGTCGGCGAAGCCGATGAAACGGGCGACACCATCTACAACGGGGCGATCGACAATGCCACGGGTATCGCCCTGATGATCGAAATGGGCCGCGCATTCGTAGCCAGCGGAGGGACCGAACGAAGCCTGGTCTTTCTTGCCGTCGGTGCTGAGGAAAGCGGGCTGTTGGGTGCCAAATACTATGCCGCCAATCCGCTCTATGCCTTGCAAACAACAGTCGGCGTCATCAACACCGACGCGCCTGGCGTACACGGCCCGACTCGGGATTTTTCGATCTCGGGCAGCGCCAAACTCGGCCTGCTCGACATCATGATCGAACAAGCGACGCAGATGGGGAGGAGTTACTCACCCGACCCCAATCCGGCCGCAGGCAGCTTTTTCCGATCTGACCATTTCGCCTTTGCGCAGGTCGGCGTGCCCGCCGTGAGCTTTCGCTCGGGCCGCGATCTTGTCGACGGCGGTGCCGAGCGCGCAGCACAGATCTCGGCGGCCTATTCAAAAAACGACTATCACCAGCAAAGCGACGAATGGTCGCCCGACTGGGATTTAAGCGGCCTCGTTCGCGACGCCCAATTGATCTACGCGGTAGCCGAACGGCTCGGCAACAGTGGGGAATGGCCCAACTGGGGCGAGGGCAGCGAGTTCAAGGCGCTGCGCGATGCCAGTGCGGAAATGCGTGAGTAGTCCGAAACGTGGGAAGACCTCGTGAGACGCAGCCCTTCGAATCAACTCCTGGACCGAAACGTTGCGTCACCCCGTATTGGCGTTAGCTCACCCATGATATGTTGACGTACTCACCATGGTCACACAGCGTAGGCACCGACCCATGTCCAACTACAAACAACATCTGTATCCCGAAATTGAACCCTACAACGTCGGACGCCTGAAGGTCTCAGACCTGCATACCATCGTCTATGAGGAAGTGGGCAATCCACAGGGCCGACCAGCTCTGTTCCTCCATGGTGGCCCCGGTGTTGGCATCACGCCTTCGTATCGCCAGTTTTTCGACCCCGCCCACTATCGCGTAATTTTGGTTGACCAGCGCGGGGCTGGTCGCAGTACGCCGCATGCCGAAATCCGTGACAACACGACCTGGGACATCGTGGAAGACCTCGAAAAACTAAAAGGCCACCTCGGGATTGAGGATTGGGTGGTGATGGGTGGCAGCTGGGGCAGCTTGCTGGCGCTGTGTTACGCGATCCAACACCCGGAAAGTGTGGCTGCGATGATCATCCGGGGTATTTTTCTGGGCCGGCAGTTTGAGATCGATTGGATCCACGGTCCGAACGGTGCGGCGCTGGTGTATCCGGAAGAGTTCGAGCGCTACAAGGCGCTGGTGCCAGATGCTGAGGACAATGTGGCCGCCTATTGTCAACTGCTGAGCAGCGATGACGAGGCGGTGAGACGCGAAGCTGCCAAGGCATGGTCGCGGTGGGAAGGCACCATGGTCACGGTGTTCCCAGACCCTGAGGGGTTGGAGGAGATGTTGGATAGCCCGTCTGCGATGTCGATTGCTCGGATCGAGTCCCATTTTACCAAGCACAAGTTTTATCTCGAACACGAGCACTGGGTTCTCGACAACGCGGCGAGGATGGCCGACATTCCCACCTATATCGTTCACGGTCGTTACGATACGGTTTGCCCGCCAATCTCGGCGTGGGAACTGCACAAGGCACTGCCGAAATCCGAACTGGTCATCGTCCCCGACGGCGCGCATTCGCCAGTCGATGGCGGGATGACCAAGGAATTGGTTCGAGCCTCTGGTGCGGTTCGCGACGCGGGGATTTGAAACGGGCAACCGAGTGCAGGCCCCGCATCCGTTCCTTGGACACGACGCTGGATGTCCGACTCTTCATTGATGCTATGCGCTTCTGGATCAGATCCCGGGTCCAGGCCCGGGATGACCGTAGGTTCCGTTGTGGCCTAAAGCGATGGTAGGCAGATCCTACATCCTGTCCTTACGTGACGATTGGCGGATTCTACACTCCGTCGTTCCGGGCTTGACCCGGAATCCATCTTCAAGCCGAGCAATGCTCGTGTCATGGCCCCTTCTTCCCTCATATAGCGGGCTGCAATAGTCTGTCCAAGCCAAGTGCGGGCTGGCAACTTTATCACGGCTTTCGGTGCTCGCTTCATCGACTTGAAAGCTCAGCTATCATCGGGCCATTTCGGCCACCGGCACGGCTCTGTTAGGCTAACCTGATTCGTGCATCCAGACGAAGGGGAGATCGTGGATCCTACTCGCTACCAGTTAATCAAGGGTATCGTAATGCAAGCGCTCGAAACGCCGTCGGGCGAGCTTGCCGACTATCTGGATGAGGCTTGCGCGGGTGACCCGGAGCTTCGACAAGAGGTCGACCAACTGCTTGATTTGGACGTTGGCCAAAGTTTCTTGGCCAACAGCCCCATAACCTTGGGTGCCGACCTGGCCACTGACATCGAGGAACCACTGGTCGGCCGAGTCGGGCGAATCCGTATTGACACCTTGATGGCTCGCGGCGGGATGGGTGAGGTTTATTCCGGCGTTGACGATCTACTCAAGCGCCCTGTTGCGATCAAGATCATGACGGCCGGGCTTCGCATGTCGGCAGTTCGGCGATCTGCGTTTCTCAACGAAGCCCGCGTCCTGTCGAGTCTGCGACACCCGAACATTTGTCAGGTTTACGATTTTTTTGAGGATCGTGAGCGTGATGTTCTGGTGTTGGAGCTGATCGAGGGGAAGACGCTTCGAGAAATTTTAAAAGAAGGCCGCCCAGAGAATCCCCTCCAGATCGCACGTCAGATCGTTCATGCGCTGGTTGCAGCCCATGAACGCGGCATCATTCACCGCGACCTCAAGCCTGAAAACGTGATGTTGACCCCTGATGGTGAGGCAAAGGTTTTGGACTTCGGTCTGGCTCGGGCTGAATCGTCGCCAGTCAGCGATGAGTCAGGGGCGAACGCCAATTTACCAGCTGCAGCGTCGCAAATTTCAGGCACACCCGGTTACATGTCTCCGGAGCAGGCTCGGGGTAATGCATCTACCACTGCGACGGACTTGTGGAGTTTTGGCCTGCTGCTCGGCGAACTTCTGACCGGAAAGTCGTTGCATCCTGCCGACGCCAATACCCCGACCTTGATTGATTTTGATCGGGTGGGGCGCGTCGAGGTGCCAAAAGCTCTGCCTGCGGCAGAACGAGCCCTGCTACGCGAATTGTTATCTGAAGAGCCTTCGGCCCGGCCTACTGCACGGGATTGCCTGGATCGAATCGACCACATACTTAATCGCCCACGTCGCCGCTGGTTGACAGCGGTGGCTGCTCTGTCGATAGCGATGGTGTTGCTGGTTGGTTGGAAGTACACGTCAGACCTCAAGCGCGAGCGTGAAGTGGCCGTTGTCGCCAGTGAACGGGCGGACCAGGCGCGTGCGCAAGCCGAGAATCTGATCGGCTTTATGTTGGACGATCTCAACAGCGGGTTGAGAAAAGTCGGACGTCTGGGCTTGCTCGAATCGGTGGCGGACCAGGTGCTCAAATACTACGGCGAACTCAGTGCCGAGGATATGAGCCGGTCCAATGGGCAGCCGGCGATCGCCCTCCAGCGAATCGCGGAAGTGACCGATGAGCAGGGCGATTTACCTCACGCCATCGATATCATGCGAAGATCAATCGCCGGTTTGGATTATCTGATTGACGCCGAACCGGACAATGACCTGGCACTGTTTCGCCTCGGGGAGGCGCACACTTACATGGGCGACCTGATGCGGACCAACGGCGACTTCATCGAAGCCCGCTTTCACACCGAATCGGCGATGACCATCGGTGAGCAATTGACGCGGGGATTCGAGCCTGGGAAAGGGCCCGTTCAACGACCAAATGGTACAGACCGTTGGCGAGTACTGCTTCGATCAACCTACATTCACGCCGATACGTTCATGCGAGTTGGCGAAAATGAACGGACGGTCGAGTTTCTGGAAAGGGCGGCGGCGTTGGCCGTGCCAGCGGTAGAAAATGAGCCGGCCTTGACCAGCCAGTTGGCTGACATCCAATACAAGCGCTGTGATACCTATTACGACATGAAGGCGGACCAACTAGCGCTTGGGGCTTGCCGTGCATCACTTGAAATGGACCGGCAGTTGCACGAGGCCAATCCGGATGACTACTGGGCTCACAAGAATTTTGCTTTGGACCACATGGTCACCGCGCGGGTATACCGCAGCCTGGGTCGCGCAGACGAAGGACTTGCCCTCCTCGAAGCTGGCGCTGTGCACACGCGCGCGTTGCTGGCCTGGGAACCTGAAAATGCGACCCGACAGAACGACCATGTCACCATGCTAGTGACCAAGGGTCAGCTACTCAAAAGCCTGGGGCAAACTGAGGCCAGCGACGCTATTTTCGAGGATGTGTATACACGAGTTCTCGCTCTTGGCGAGCAACGGGACGATATTCCTTTTCTAAACAACGCCTTCCTTGCGCGCCTGTACGTTGGCCAAATCGAAGAGGCACGCGCCGTTGCTCGTATCCTTGCGGAACGCGGATTCAAGCGTCGCGAGTTCCGTGAAATGTGTATGCAATTTGAAATCCATGAATGCGGGTTGACGTCGGGCTGATGGCAAAGACGACAGCAGTCACTATGATGCTAAACCGGTGGCAATCCGGGGACGAATCGGCCATGGAGGAGTTGGCGCCACTGGTTTACCAGGAACTGCATCGGCTTGCGGCCGCTCAGTTGCGGCGGGAACACCAGCCTTCCATTCAATGTACGGAGCTGGTCGCTGAAGCTTACTTGAAGCTGGTCGATGCAAAGCAGATCGATTGGCAGGGTCGCAACCATTTTTTCTCCATCGCCGCGCGTACCATGCGCCGTGTTCTCGTTGAACGTTATCGCAATCGCCATGCACAGAAGCGAGGCGCTGGGCAGCCTCTGTTGACCTACAACGATGAGCTCGGTCATGGGATCCAAGGTACCGATGCCTTGGAGTTGGACCGGCTGGACGACGCGTTGTTGGAGCTCGAAGCGCTGGATACCAGGCAGGCTGACATCGTGACAATGCGATTTTTTGGCGGCCTCGCCGTCGATGACATCGCCCAGGTGCTGGGAATTTCCGCCCGCACGGTCAAGCGGGAATGGGCCGCTGCGCGTTTGTGGTTGTTTCGGACCCTGGAACTGTCCAGAGCTTGAGCGACAGTCATTCTCTGAACACAACATTCTGAACTAGCACGTCACCCGCCCCCTCACGACTCCATTGGTTTCCCAAACTCGGTCCGTTCTTGGATCTTATCCCACGCTCCGGGCGGCGAGGCTTGCATCGCTTCTTGCACCTGTCGGCAAATCGCAATGCAATCTCTCCTGAGCTTCGTTCCATCCGAAATGGAGCAGGTGTGTTGTTGGGACTTGTTTCATTTGCCGAGGCAAATGAAATCGGCCACTTCAAACAACGATCAAGTTTTCTGTTGGACTAAAGCGACCACGGTCTGATCGAACGGTCGCAAAGGCTTCTTCGCCAACCGGCAAAAACCGCCCATTGCAACCTCCTCGGACCTGCGATACGGAGATTGCCACTATGCGCTCGACCTTCTGGACTTCGCTCCGCTTCACGGGCAGTCAGTCGCGGGAGCAACCCTTCCTTGCCACGCAAAACCGGGTTGGTAGAGTCGCGCGACCAAAGGCCTGAAAGGTTCTTTTGACAAACGTTTGGCCCTTTTCGAACGCTGCTGACGCAAACATGGATGACCTTCATTGCAAACGGAGAATCCTATGAGGCTCACCAACATCTATGTCTGGCTAGCGGCGTTGGTCTTGCTAGGCAGCAATATCAACGCGCAGGCGCAATCATCCTGGCTCATTCCGGGCAGCAACTTCGGCCCAATTCCTGATGCCCCAGGCGCTGGGCCCAAGTTCTATGGCGAACCTCGGGACATTGAGTTCACTGTCACGAGCCTCGCTGGAAATGTTGTCTCGGCGGGGGTCTTCTTCGACGCCAGCCATACCTGGGTTGGCGACCTACGCGTCACGTTGATCGCGCCCGATGGCCGCTCGCACATTCTGTTTGAGAATACCGGAGCGCAAACAGCAGGCAGTGGCGGTTCCGGTTCGGATCTGGTGGCTGAAAACCGTTACTCTTTCCGCGATGACCATGTGACTAACTGGTGGACGACGGCGGCCAGCGGCAATACGCAAGTCCCGTCAGGCAGTTACGTGACGGTTGAGGCGGGAGGCGACGGCGTACCTAACCCGCCCGCAACCACCTCCTTGAATGACGTGTTTCTTACCGCCAGCCCAATCGGCACGTGGCGGCTCAGGTTTGAAGACGGTTGGGAAGGCGACACTGGGGAAGTCGTGGAAGCCGAATTGGCTCTGACCGTTTCTGAACAGACCCAGGTCGTAACGACGACGGCGGACTCAGGGCCTGGGAGTCTTCGAGAAGCGCTAACGTTGGCGCAGAGTGGAGACCTGATTCAGTTTGCAAGCCCGCTGTTTGATACCGAGCAGGAAATTCTGTTGCAAAGTCGACTGCCCGATATTGCTGATGGCATCACCATAAAGGGACCCGGAGCCATGTTGTTGACGATCGCCCGAGACTCAGTTGATGACTTCAGGATCCTAAATATTCCGGAAGATCATGTGGCCACCATCAGCGGCGTCCATCTGACAAATGGGTCGGAGCCAGCGACACGAGGCGGTGGCATTGCCAATGGCGGTCGCCTATTCCTTATCGACAGTATGGTCAGTTCCAGTTTTGCCAATGGCGGTGGTGGCGTCTACAACGGCAATGTCGATTCGGAGCTCACCATGATTGGGAGTTCTGTCTTTTCTAATACGGTCAATTTCCAAGGGGGCGGCATCTACAACCACAACTCGTCAACGGCATTGATCGTCCAATCGACAATTGTCAACAACAACAGCAACGGATCGGGTGGCGGTATTAGCCACGGCAGTTTTAGCAACACCAATGGCTTCATGGAACTTAGCAGCAACACGATCACCGGCAACCAACCCAAAGGGCTGGACATCTTTACGCAGGGGCCGAACGCGATGTCAACGACACTCATTAGCAACAACCTGTTTGCCGACTCAGACACCGTTGTACAGGCGCGGGCTATAAGCGGAGCCAACGCTCCCGTAGTGCTGTCAGGCGGCTTCAATCTGAGTACCGACGACGGCAATGGTCTGCTTGACCAGGCGACAGACAAGTTGGACTCTAATGCCGACCTGGAACCGCTGGGTGGTCACGGTGGCAAGACCCTGGTCGTTGCGATCGGCCTGAACAGCGATGCCATCGACGCAGGCAACTCCCCCGGCACAGCCCTGTATGACCAACGAGGCACCGGTTTTGACCGCGTCGTCGATTTCGCGGCAACCCCCGATGCGCCGGGAAGTGACGGCAGCGATATTGGGGCCTTTGAAAACCAAGACGGCCCCGATGTGATCTTCAATAACAACTTTGACTGATAGGCTTCATCTGTGGCGCCCAATTGGGCGTCACAATGTCGCCCCGAGCGCCGAGCCCCGTCGGACGGAGCCCATTCACAGGTCGGGGCGGGATGACTGAGGAGCTGGTTCGAGCCTCTGATGCGATTCGCGACGCGGGGATTTGATGTAGGTCATCGAGAGCTTCGAGATGGCCAAGTGTGAAGTTAAGAGCAGTGTCGGATATCATGAGCATCCGAACAAGGCATAGCATGGAGGTGCGTCATGAATAAGTTTCGCAACGGGGATTCTTCGTCTTGCTTTTGAGCCGATGAGCAAGCGCCGACGGGGCTTCCCATCCGAAACCCAGGTTAAGCGCGGTGATCGTATAGTTCGTGGAAACAAGGAACTTCGCGAAAAGTTGGGACGGAACGACCCCTGTCCTTGCGATTCCGGGCGGAGGTTTCAAACATTGTTGCCTGCGAGCAGGCAGATACGATGGGTCCAACCGAGATCACTACTTTTAGGTCTAAGTAGAGCGCGTCCACGGATAGGTGTTTTGACGCGCTCGACCTGGCACATGGAAGTGCCAGCCATTTTCAAGTTATTTGAAAATGAAGGGTTTCAATAACCGCGCTTCTTGACAGTTATGAAGCTGGACATCCTCGCAACGGTAGAGAGAGCGGGGACACTCCAAACTCGAAAGGCGAATCTACGCCGTTTCGCGATATATGCTGTGTGATGTCTTGCCGTAGGATGGACACAAGACCTGACATCCACAATTCGGGATGTCCAATCTGTCCCCTCATCGTTCCGGACGAAGCCGTTTGCCGGTCGATGGCGGGATGACAAAGGAACTGGTCCGGACACCCGACGCGGTGCGCGACGCGGGCGCTTGATATCTGTTGAGGAAGCTGGAGCGCTGCTACTCGCACTCCCGAACGCTGCTCAAACTGCCATGCCAAGATCCCTCGGATGGGGCGTCAAAGTACACGTTTGCTTTTCTGTCGGGTCGCAGTTGGATTCCTTCGGATTTCGTCTGGAAGATACTGTTTCTAGCAGTACGCTGTCCTAGGGCGCTGCGGATCACAGGCGTGAACATCACGCATTCCTCACAGGTGTTTCGGTAGTGCACTTTTATGCAAGCACCGATGCAATTCCTCTCCTCAACGGTTATGCAGCTTGCTTTCGGTTGGGTAAAGGCGTTGCCAAACCATAGCAAGAGCAGTGCACCCACAGCATATTTGTAAAAACCCATTCTCCACATATCCTCAATCCTTCCAAAGTCTGGCTCCCATTTGCCGGGTCGGGAGCGCCACAACTCCTATGGCATGTTCCATAAATGTGACTTCAAGAATCGAAACCTCTCACACAGGAGGGTGTTGCAATAGTCCGTCCTGGACTAGCAACAACGCGGAACCCGAGAAGCGCGGTTATCAGGTTCCTTACATTTCAATGGCTTATGAGCCATCGAAATGGCGATACGTCCATGTATCGCGGAGGCTGTAGTTTCGCGACAGCCTCCACGAGAATGGGTAAGGGCGTGATGACCGCCGGCTGGTGAGAGGATTACTGCAGTGGGAACACTAAAAGGGTACGGGTGACGATCCGTGTCGCTCGGTAGTTTTTGCCAAGATGGGGTCCATAGATGACAGCTGCAATAGCGGGAATCGCCGTTCTGACCATGTTCATAATGACGTTCATCGTCTATCGAGCATTCGGCCCGCGCAACGAGACATTGTTGCCAAGCGATCAGGAGAAACTAACCTGGACCGAGTTAGTATCTGGGTCACTTGGAACGATATTGGCTAAGACCAGCATCTTCGCTACGCTTACGTCACTGGCGACGGTGTACGTCTTCTTCATTGGGAACACTCGAGTCTTCGGGTTCTGGATTTTGTTCGCAATCGTTACACTTCTCGTCGGAGCATACGTTACCGTCGCCTTGTCACGGAGAATTGTATCCGCCCGCCCGATGGCCCAGACCCGACCCAGTCGCGCGCTGATCGCCGACCTCGTCGCGGGAGACGACGCCGACTCCGTTCGCACGCGAGCCTTGGTCAATGGCCTAATGGTCGTCTATCTCCTCGTCATTTTGCTACTTGAGTTTTCGGTCTTTTCGCACATCACTGCTGATTTGGTGGGCGGAACCACGGGAGAGTGGCTGGGCCCTGCCATTTTCTTTTTCGTTCTCTATCTCGTCTCACTGTTTACTTTGAAATACGGCATGCGTGGCTTTGTGTACGCAGATTTGTTTCAAAGTCCGTTTCTTGTATTGGGGTCGATAATCGTTCTTGGGGGGGCTTTCGCCCTTCTATACTCAAACTTGTCGAACGCAGGGCCCTTGCAGGGCTTTCAGCTTGTTGGTAACGAGCTGGCTACACCTCGCGTTCCGATATACACGGGTCTCGTATTTGCCGCATCCGCGCTGGTCTTGAATTCGTTCTTGGTCTGTGCAACGCCCGCCCACTGGGCAAGGATGTGGATCTTCGGTTCCAAGACCGTCTTGAACGCGCAGGTGCCGGCCACTTGGATTACCGCACTGGTATGGCTGTTCCTCGTCATCGTAGGGGCTACATTGAGCGCCTCGTTCAGTATCCAGGAAGGCGCAGAGTCGTTCATCGCCGGCGAGCGCGCCGTTGCCTGGTTTCTCAGTGAGTTGGCGGACGTGAATGCGATTTTACTGTTCTTTTTCTGGCTGGCCGCCGTTGCTGCCCTTTTTTCGACTGCGGATACGCAACTGTTTTGTCTTGTTCTTTCCCTGAAATACTCCCCTTCGAGGAGAGAGCTCAAAAGCGTCCAAAACGTCAAGCTGCCAGCGCTTTGGAGTATTTTGATCGCAGTGACGTTCACTGGGCTATTCACGGTCCTGCAGGACTCGAATCTCCTATTGGACAAGATCGTGTTTGTGACCCTACCCGCATGTCTTGTGATCGTCCCAACACTAGTAGGCGTGGCTTTCGGCTTCAAAAGGCTGTTCCTTGCCACTTTGATTTCTACCATTGGTTACTTGGCGATTGGCGCAGTGGCACTCACGTCTAAAGAACAAGATTACGCGTGGACAGTGGTCCCACCCCTGTTTCCGTTGCTGGTTGCGGCCACCCTGTTCGCCCAACGGCGGTTCGGATTAACCAGTGACGTGGTGGAGGAGTCAAGCAAATGATCTCGAAAGTCCTAGGAGTGCTTGAGGCAAGGGCCTTAATACCACTGATGCCAATTGGAACTGGAGCAATAGCGTTGATGTTTAGCCCGAAGACGCTCGATCCAAAGACCACGTTCATCGTCATAGGGTTTTGTGCTTTGGGTGCCATCTATGTGAAATTGCCGCGAAGGGCGGCGGAATGGCAACTGCGCGCAGGTAGTGATTTTCAAGCTGTAAAGGATCTGATACTGATAACCCGAGCATTCGCGGTCGCACTTATCGTTATCGCGCCAGTGCTTGCGATGACGATCAGTGCAGCAATTTCCGGGGCCAACTCGTCATTGCACTCATTATTCAACTCGGTGGTCTACGAGCAGGACAAACCGGGCACCTATTTCGTCGCCGAACTGACCCAGAGTGGGGCGAACGTCAGGCGAGTGACCGGTCCGACTGAACAGCCGCTGGTTGTTTTGGAGGCTAAGCCTATGCAAAGGGCGGGCTATGGTGAGATCACCGAACAGGCACTCGTCAACATTCCGTCGGAAGGAAGCCTCATTCTTGTCCCCACAACCGAGCTTATCGACTGGGCGAATCGAAAGATCGTGGTCCCATTCGTGAATGTTCTCGTACTGATCAGCTGCATCTTCACAGGAATTCTTCTTTTCACACTCTTCTTTGCCGAGACATTGAGTGACGCGGTACGGCGAACCAGGGTCGAAGGAACAGGGGAGGAGGCGGCCAGTGAAAAAAGCGCTGTTTCCGATTAGCGTTAGCAACCAGAGGTATAGTACTGACAACGTCGTTCGGGCTCTGTTGAGTCTTTCAAGAGAATATGACCTCATCGTCTTTCTCGTAGCCGACCGGCTGCAGATGTACAACAAAGCCACGCGAGCTGGAAAGGTCGGCCTCTTTGGTGTGCTTCAGGAATTCGCGGACAAGAGAACAGACTACCTGGAGCAGAGGAAGCGTTGGCTGGAAAAAATTCGCGACCGCTTAGGTGATGATGTTGATTTCGAGGTTTCTATGAAAGGCATCGATCACTTCGCTGACGAGAGGGCCTTTCGGATTCTTAGAAATTTGGTCCTCCTTTATGCGGCTGACAAGAGGTTTAGGCGAGACGTTCGAAAAGCAGCACTCGATTTTTGTTCTAGATATGAGCAACGAGAAATGGCAGACCTCGGTTTTCGATTGTCGCAGGGGTACATTCTTGAAGAGATCGCTATCAGTCTGCGCATTCATATCGTGGGTGGTATTCCAGACGAGTACTATCTCGGCCAGCAATGGGGTGTAGTTCTTCGTGTCTATCAGGGCGAATACGATGTCGACGCGACCGTTCTCGCGGACTCGAAGAGAAGCAGTGGGGAGCCAGTCAACTTTTACTCTCCAGACCATCCAGAGTTGTCAAAAATGCGAGGTTGGATCAAAAGGGAGTTCTTGCTTCCAGAGCACGAGACCTCGGTGCCGTCAGGTTAGTTTTGATAGTTTGACCTACAGATTGCACTGAGATCCTGTCGGCCACCCTATTCGTCCTGACCAAAGACGTGGGCGGGCGATATCCTAACTCGATGTTAAGCAACACACTCCACATCGAAGGAGCCGAAAAACCGTCCCCGCGCCTTTCGCGCTCGCCGCAGCCAGCGGGCATAGTTTTGGACATCCTCAAATCCGGATGTCCAACTCTACCCAATTCCCAGTCCACTGGCATATCCCACACCCCGTCATTCCTCAACGATTAGCGAGTTTCTACACCCCGTCATTCCTCAACCACTAGGGAATTTCTACACCCTCGTCATTCCGGGCTTGACCCGGAATCCATCTTCAAATCGAGCAATGATGGTCTGGCGGGAGACTGCAACTGTATTTCGCAACAGGCTCCCAGGCGACGGATGCCGCCTTTTGATGCAGGGCAGACCAACCTAGTAACTGTCGCAATAGTCCGTGATGGCGTCGATGGCACCGACCATATTGTCGATACCATTCACTAGCTGATCCTTGTGAGCCGCATCAATTCGGTCCATGGTGGTGTAGAGACGGTCTCCAAGCCGAGTTTCGGTGGAATTACCATAGGAGGTTAGTTCATCGGCCAGGACTTCGGTCGCGTCCCAGGCATATTCAAGCGTGTCGTCGATCTCATCGAGTTCATACTGCGAATAGCCGTCCAGGCTGGCGTCGTGAGTGGCGTTCGCGAGCTCATTCCAAACATTGGCCAATTGGTTGATGTTATTGCAGATATTTGCGTTCGCGAAGGGTGCTGCAATCAGGAGCAAGCCAGCCACCAGAATATTCGTTTTTCTTGTCATGATAATTCCCAAAAATGAGTGGCTTTGCTCCCATAGCAAAGCTCGGGCTCCATTATGACCGACTCGAGGTGCGCTTGTTTGTGACGAAATGTAGTAGAAACGTAGCGTTCGCAAAAGCCAACGCTTGGGGCATGTCGTTTTGTGTCTCTGACACCGCTTTTCAGAGTTTGTGCACTTCGCCGATCGAATGGAGCAGTTGAACAATGATTTTCAGTACCACCTGTTCGATGTTGGCCACTTCTTTCGCGTCGAGGAGGCACGCGCACAGGCAATTAGCTCACCGACGCTTTCCCACTCAACAATGCGTTCCTGCGGCCCTCGACGCCGTAACAGACAATCGCGAAATTTTTGAGCCTGCGATCGTTGAGGCTGTCTGTTCAACTCGCGTAACAAACCTGATCGCGGCCGGATTGTTTGCCACGCATCAAGGCCTCATCCGCGCGGCGGACTGTTGCGTCGAAGTTTTCTCCGGGATGGGATGCCGTGACGCCTAGTGTGGCCGTGATTGAATGGGCCTTGCCTTGGTATTGCACTTTGGTGTCGCGGATCGCTGTTAACAATCGATCCGCGAGCCGGCGCCCATCGTTGCAGTCAGAGCCCGGTAACAAGACAAGAAACTCCTCACCACCCCAGCGTGAAGGCGTGTCGACGTCCCGAACCGCTTCCTGTATCGACGCTGCGATGGCCGTTAAAACGGCGTCGCCACACTCGTGGCCATGCTCGTCGTTGAAACGCTTGAAGTTGTCGATGTCAATCAGCACGATGGCGTAGGGCTCGCCAAGGCGCTTTGCGCGGGATTCTTGCAGGGTTGCGTTGTGGCGAAGGTAACGACGGTTGGCCAATCGGGTGAGTGGGTCCGTTCTGGACAGTGTTTTAAGCTCTCGATTGGCCCGGATTTTCTGGCGCATCAGAACGATACCAACACCCCCTGCGAGCGTTAGCAGACCGACGATGACAATCAGCGCGGTTTGCCGCGTTTGCTGTTTCTCCAGTTGCAGTCGCTGGATCGCGATCTCCTGCTCCTTCTTTTCGGTCTCGTAGCGGACTTCAAGATCCGCAACAGCCCGCTTGCTCTCCTCGCTGAGATACTCATCGCGTGCAGTCATATGACGCTCAAACATCGCCAGCGCATCCGCCATTCGCCCCTCGGCCTTGTAGAAATCGGCTAAATCGCGCATTGCTCCGGCGACGTTTCGTTTCAGCTCGTGCTGTTCAGCGAATTCGATGGCGTCAAGCAGGTAGCGTTCTGCTTCGGCAACATCGCCAAGGCCTGCATAGGACAGTCCGATGTCGCCGAGGGCATCAGCCTGTCGTTCCATCGCATCAATTTCTCTGGCGACCGCGAGTATGCGCTGGTTGACGGCTAGTGACTCGGCGTAGTTTTCCAATCTCTTGTGAGCACCGCCGATGTTGGCCAGGGTGGTCAGAACGTCCAGTTGGCTGCCGCGTTGTTCAACGATGGAAAGGGAACGGTTGAGATAGACCAGCGCTCTGTCAGGCTGCTCAAGGCCCAGGTGGACCGTGCCGAGGTTGCTCAGCAGGATGCCAATTCGGTTTTCATCATCGGTCTGGTCCGCGATCTGAAGTCCTTCTTCGTAGAGTTCTTGAGCTTTCTCCATGTCGTTAAGGTTGAGGTAGATGGTGCCCATGGTGCTCAGAGCGGCGGCCATTCCCTCCTTGTTGCCTGCTTGCTCGTAGCGCTCGCGGGCCTCCAGGGTCGCGGCCAGTGCCTGTTCATAATTCGCGTCGTACCAATGGGCGATACCGACGTTGCGCCAGGCGTTGGCTTCGCCTTCTATGTCTCCAATTTCGATTGCCGCATCGCGAGCCAGCCTGGCATAGCGCATGGCCTCGTCGGTGGCATCGCCCCAGTGGCTCTTGGCAATGGCATTTAAGGTTTCGACACGCTCTTCAGCCGACGTATCGGTAAGCTGTTGCAGCAGGGCTGGGCGGTCCTCATTGGCGTGGGCAACGCTGGCAAAGCCAAACACCGCAAATAATGTCCATCTAACGAACGATCGCAACACCTTCAACCTGTCCGTAACCGAGGAGCCAGCGATCAATACTAACGTAACAAGACCTTTCGCGTGATCTGTCGACTACAACGCGGCATCTGGTCAAACCTTCAGAATCCTAGATGTCCCCGAACAAAGCTTGGTTGAAGCTACTGGTCGTCGAGCGTGAATTCCATCAATTCAACCGGTAGACCGTCGCCGCCACGCATCTGACACACGTTCGCGGCACCCGTGCCACCAGCGTTGCATGTGAAGGTACAGCCGTTCGCCGTAGTGTTGGATGCAGCACCCGGCCAGGAGGCAAAAAAGCTTGCTAGCGAAAATGACCCAAGACCACCGCGGCAACCTGCTGGCGGGTTGGGCCCGAAAGCCGCAGCCGTACACCCCGTGCCGATGAAATCCGCGATCGGGTTGGGGCCAGGCCCCGACGCCGTCGAAACAATTGATACGAAACGTCCGTTGACGTTGGCACTGGAGGCAAGCGGGCAGGTGTCGGCCGCCGCAAGCGAAGGCATCAGTATTGTAAGAGCCAAAACAAGAACGGTCTTGTAGCGCTGCATGGAAAACCTCTTTTTTTGGTGGATCGGCGGCCGAATTTTTTCAGAAGGCCAGGTCCTTTGCAATCAACAGGACGATGCCGAAACCAAGTGTGACGTTCGCTGCAATTGGCCGAAACTGAGGGTCGCCTACTGCTTCCATTCATGCCTGTGACTGTCTGGCATCATGGTCTAGAATACGGGCTCGTTTCCCCCACCGGTCCAGGACCGCACATGAACCAATCAAAACTATTTTTCCCGGCCCTGTTGATTTGCTCGCTTTTCGCCGTTTCTGTTGCGGCTCAAGATAATGGCTTAACAGAGGAAGAAACGGCTGCAGCGGCCTCCGACTACCAGCAGTATTGTGCACTGTGCCATGGCGCCGATCGGCAGGGCCACGTCAACGATCATGCCCCCTCCCTGCGATCGAAGTCGTTGCTCGAGACCAGTGAACACCGGATCGTGGAGAACGCCATTTCCTATGGTCGGCTCGGAACGCCGATGCCGGGCTTTAATGAGGAAGTCGGTGGGCCCATGAGCCGCGCCGAAATCAGGCGCATGATTTCCTGGTTGCGTGGAAAGGCCGGTGTATCGGTGGCGGATCTGTTGGACGTCCCTCTGGACCCAGTCCTGGGTGATGTCGAACTGGGGGCCGAACTGTACGCCCGTGAGTGCACAGATTGCCACGGCGCGGAAGGACAAGGTGTAACCGGCACTGCGCTGGGCAATCCGGCCATGCTGTCTCTGACACCGGACCGTTTCCTGCGTCACGCCATAGTCAATGGCCGACAGGACACCGAGATGCCGGCATTCGGCGGTAAGCTGTCTGACGACGAGATTGACGCCTTGACCGCCTTCCTGCGCAGTCGCGACACCGGTTGGGCGGTCGAGAAGCCAGTGTACCGTGCGCCACCGCCGCCAGAGCAGTGGGTGATCAATCCAGCTGGTGAGGCCCCGGCCTTTGAATTGAAGGACGACATGTACGTCATGTCCGCCGACCTGGACCAGGCCCTTCGTGAAGGCAAAAAGATGGTGCTGCTGGATACCCGTGTCATCTCGTTCTGGCAGATGGTCAACATTGAGGGCTCGGTGCCCATGCCGTATTACACCGAGTCGCGCGATCTCGACAAGATCGCCGAATCCCTGCCCAACGACGGCACCTGGATTGTGACCTACTGTGAATGTCCACGCGCGGCTGCCGAATATGTCAACGGTCAACTCAAACAGCGAGGGTTTGAGAACCTGGCGGTTCTGTGGGAAGGCATCCAGGGCTGGTTGGCCTTGGGCTACCCGGTGAGCCGGGGGCGCACCGAGGCGGTCGAGGTAGCAAACTAGGATTGAAAAATTTGACTTGTTTCCGCTGAAACAGGCTACTGCGCTGCTTGCACACTGGGGTGGCTGCAAACTTGGTCGGTGTCGGCCCCAAACTTGAATACAGTGAATGTCTGCTCGACCGTGGCATCAGATGACCTCTCGTTTAGCACAAAGTTGATCTGCGCCTCGGTGCAGCTTAAAAACAAAACGCTGAGGGTGCCCGCCGGTGTGATGTCGAAAGCCGGGTCGATGGGCTGAAGGTTGGTGAAGTTGCCGCCGCGGGTTTGAATCATATCCAGGACCATTGCCTCGTCTGAGCGCCAGCGAGCGAAGTCGACGTTGCCGACATAAAACGTGGCATCGCCATTGTCGTCGTAGGTAAATAGCGCCACAAACAGCACGTTTCGAATATCGTCGTTTTGATCCTTGACCTGAGCGATGGAAATATTCAAACCATGTCCCTCTATCTCGGCCGATGACCACATGCCGTTGTACCGGTAGTCGATCACGTTATCGCCGCTTTCGTGCCCAATGCTGTTGCCGAAGGCGTAATAACGGATGCCCCGTTTCTCGATCCACATATGCGTTGATGAGTCGTCAAAAGAAAACCGGCCAGGATGCACCAGATAGCCGCTTAGATAGACATTCTCAAGGCTCGCACACTGGCCGTTGTTGAGCAGGTCAAAATGGGTGTGAGGGTAGGTGCTGGCACCGCCCTGGCAAAGCGCATCCGCCTGGTTGTTGGCGTTTACGGAAATGTGCGTGCCTGCCAGGACCTGATCGCCACTCTCATACTGGATATCGGCCACGTGATAATAGTTTGTTTGCCATCCCGAGGGGTGTGTCACCTGCACGAAGCATCGCGAGTAAACGGTGATGGTGCCATCATGTGCCGCCGCCACCCAATCGCCGCTGGTGTCATCGCCGAACTGGGCTCCGGGAGCGCCGAAATCCAGTGATGACATGGGATAGGCAAGCCGTGAGCCGCTGCAATGGTGAGCAGCGCTGAAACGCCACTCCGCGTTATGATCGAAAGGCAGGTCCAGCGCAGGGGGCGAATCCGTTGTTGTTTTCGGTTGACTGGAAATGCCGTTTTCAGTCATGGACTTGCTGGCATTTTTCAGCAGCCTCTGCGCGCTGGCCTTGTCCCACGACAGCGTCGCTTCAAGCTCGGTAGCAAATGGCACCGTGTCACCATTCTTGGTCTTTGCAGAATGGATCTCGAGCGTGCCGCCGATGGCCTGTGCCAGGTCCCTGACGGTATCAATCGTGACCTGGTCGGGCGCGGCATGATGATGTTCGACTGCTTCGGCCAGCAGGAATAGATTGACCCGATAATAACCTGCGAAGTGGGAGATAGCTTCGGCGTGATCGCGCAGGTTTGGGTACTGATCCTTTACCGTAGAAATGGGATCTATCGCCGCAAAACGACTGTCCAAACGCCATGTCTCAACGCGATCGGTTGCAAATGACGGGCCTTGAGTTAGGACAAGCACCATCAGCCAAAAAGTTCGAGGTTTCAACTACCCACTCCGATAGACAATCGCCGGTGACAGCACAGAGTACCCGAAAATGGTACTCAGCCCCTCAGAGAAGAGCGGGAACAGCCTCCTTTGGGGAGGGGCCGATCCTCCCGTCGACCGTCCTATTCCTAAATCTCTGCGATAGGGTCGATTGATCCGGGTTTCTCTCCTTTTGCGCGCCATTAGTTAAGACATTCTCATTCTCGGCGGCCTTTTCAGCCGCCTGCTTGTTGGGGAACCCCAAATTGTGAAACAAATTCTAAATGTTGCCGCAGCGTTGTTAGTCCAAGCAACGCTATCGGTAGCACAGCCCAATTGTCCAAACAAGCGATTGACGGGAGTCTGCAAGAACCCGTTTCCTGTCCCTATCTGATATCCCTGGGGCCAACGTTTCAGACCGGGATGTAAGTCGTTGACCTCAATTCGGAGGGGCGTTTGGATGTGGTTGTGGGGCACGGTGATGGGTTACCGTGTTTCTCGCTGATGCGGGTAGTGAGTATTTTCAGCCTGGGGTGGTTGAATCTGTCGGTCGAGTCATCACTCTACTCGCCACCGATGAGAACCTTGATGGTAATCAAGACATCTTAACGATCAGTTGGAATACTGGATCGACGACTATGTTTGGCAACGGAAGAGGCGGGTTTAGCGCAATTGAACCCTTTCATACCTTTGCCGTTGGAGTAAATCGTCAACAGAAGGTGGACATTAATGGTGACGGGTTTGATGATCTGGCAATTTCGAGCGCCCAAGCCAACCATAAGACTGTTTCGGTTCATTTCCACGATGGGGTCGACGCGCTTCCGGACCCGGAAACTTATAAGACCATTCCGCGCCCGCACCGTCACTTGATTGAAGGTTTGGGAGCCGGTGACCTGACTGGTAATGGTCTGATAGACATTGTATTGGCGGAAAATTCCAGCTCCCCTGCACGTCTATGGATTTTGGCCCAACGGCTGCGTTCGGACGTGGATGCACCCACATTCGTCGAGCCGGTCACCATTGAGACTTACAGGGCTGCACAGACTCTGCGAGTGGTCGATGTTGATGGCAACGGATATGATGACATCATCGTTGTTCATGGCGCACAGAGGGTGGGTGTATATTTGCAAGACCAATCGGGGATGAGTCCGGAATCTCTGTATCCGATACCGTATGGCACATTGTATGGTGCTCATGCGTTGGCTGTCGGCGATATCTCGTCAGACGGCTGTGTCGATGTAGCAATCGCAAATCGCAATTCCGGCTTGATCACTTTGCCGGGAGTTTGTGAAATGCCACTCTTTACTAGTGGGTTCGAAGTAAGTCGTTAGGCCAGAGGACCTACTCTCTAACCAGCAAGCAATACTGAAGAGGCGAACCCCAACCGGTTGCGTAGACCTGCTAGATGAATGAACAAGACTGGGCGAAAGTGCTAGCTGTATTTGAGTCGGCAATCGCATTGTCCGATGGGCAAGAAATTGCACGTTTGATCGAGAATGAACTGGCGGACGAACCGCATTTGGCCGACCGAGTGCGCGAGCTACTGAGTCATGACTTGGCGGCTAGCACATTTCGACAGTCTGCTGCCCCGACGCTCGCAAAATATGTAATAGACCATCTCGACGAGGGGACTCTGGTTGGTCGCTATCGCATTTTGCGCCAAATTGGCGAAGGAGGGATGGGTGCAGTTTATCTGGCCCAGCGCGCAGACCATGTATTCGAGAAGACGGTAGCCTTAAAGCTAATCCGGGGCGACTTGAGCGAGGTAGCGTTTGAGCGTTTCAGAATCGAACGCCAGGCATTGGCCCAACTCGAGCACCAAAACATCGCACGTTTGTTGGACGGCGGTGTCGACAACCACAATCGGCCTTACGTGGCAATGGAATACGTTGATGGTTGTTCGATCACGTCATATTGCAACGATCAACAGTTAAACATTACCAAAAGGCTATTGCTGTTTTGCGACCTCTGTGATGCTGTGCAACATGCACACCGCAATTTGGTTGTTCATCGAGACATTAAGCCCAGCAATGTAATGGTAAGTCTTGACGGTAAGGTGAAGTTGCTCGATTTCGGGATAGCCAAATTGTTGGGGCCTGCTGGAACGGCAACAACTCTCGGAATGAGAGCGATGACCCCAGATTATGCTAGCCCGGAGCAAGTGACGGGTAGGCCAATTTCAACAGCAACGGATGTGTACCAACTCGGTGCGCTATTGTTTGAATTGCTCTCGGGAAGAAAGGCGGTCGATTCGTCATCCATGTCGCTTCGACAATTTGAAGAAGCCGTTACAAGTGGGGAGCTACCAACCCCAAGCCAAGCATTTTCGAAGCTACCTGAAGCCCAATCAGCATCGATTGCTAAAGGGCGCGGGTGCACAATAGCTCGGCTGCGCGATCGTTTGGTCGGCGATCTTGACACCATAACATCAAAGGCGATGGCTGTGGACCCGGCCCTTCGTTACGGGTCCCCAGGGCGCCTCGCGGAGGACATACGTCGTCATTTCGAGGGGCTCCCGATTCAAGCCAGGGTTGCGTCTCCTCATTACAAACTGGCCAAATTTCTCAAACGAAATGTAGTGCCCGTCTCCATTGCTGCGTCGGCTGCGTCGGCAATCATTCTGTTTTCGGGATACTTATATGTCCAATCTGAGCGTCTCGCGCGTGAGCGAGATGTTGCGAGAATGGAACAGCAGCGCTCTTCGGCGATGGTCGAGTTTCTTGTTGATGCAATGTCTGTATCCAATCCCGAGAAGATGCCAAATTTGAACACGTCAGCTGACGTACTCAATTTGGCCAAAGCAGGAAAATTGAACGATGTGCTACCTAGTACCTCCTCAAACCGCGAGCACGTTCTTCAAATTATTGAGCTATACCACCGCACTTACCCAAACACCTCCGCGAGAGAGCTGCTCAAGACGTTATGGGGTGCCCGAGGGAACTATGGAGAGAAGTATGACGATGCTGCTTTTGGCCTACTACTAGCGCGTACGTTGATTCGTGAAAAGGCTTGGGATGAACTCTCGACTATTGGAAGCGATTTGTACAAAATTCGTGATCGGATTACGCCCAATCAACGTGCTGAGCTAGCTTTGGTATCTGCCTACGTGGCCAGTAGGCGCAGAGACGGCGATGCCGAACCGCTTTTTGAGGAAGCACTTTCACAAGCTGTGATCTCCCAGGGGAGTCGTTCTCAACTGGCCCTCCGAGCACTCTTGGGTTTGTTGGAGTTTCATGGCAGCAAGGGTGAAGAAGCTGCTTTGAAAGCTTCGCTGGGCCGTATCGAAGCTCGATACGCCGATGCAAGTGCCAGTGACTTCCCGTATCGGTTGATCGAGCAAGCTCGAATGGATATCGATGCCGGTACCAATTACCGGCAGGCGGAGGAGAGGTTAGTGTCGGCGCTGGAGTATTCGAATATGCAACCACAGGCATATCTCGAGCTTGCTCGTTTAGAGATGAAGACCAAGGGGCTGACGTTAAATGGACTTCAACGCGCCGAGGATTTGATCAGAAGGGCTCAGTCGCTTGATCCGTCTTTCGCCGATACGTATGTGCTGCTGTTGTACGTATTGACTCATCAACGTCGATACGAGGAAGCTGGTGCTGCTCTCTCGAAAGCGGAACAATTAGGGGCGTCAAGCGAGTGGATGAGCTATAACAAGGGACAGTGGCTAAGTAGGATGGGGCGCTTCGACGAAGCCCTAATAGAGCTTGACAAGGCTTCGCATCTTCAGGCGCTTGGTCCAGACGGGCGCGCAGGAGCTCTAGATGAGATGGCAGACATATATGTGAAGCTAGACAAGTTGAAGGAAGCGAAAGAGTCCAGACGAATGGCGGTTGCCCTCAATTCAGGTTCGTCTTGTACTTTGGGTGGTTATGCGAAGTTCCTGCGAAAGGAGTTTCTTGATCTTGAAGAATCGGAGAAATGGGCCCGGCGAGGGCTTGGTGCGGATTACAGATGTCCGTCGTCCAATACAGCCCTCGGCCTTACTCTTTACTTAAAGTGGGCAGAATTGGCATCATCTTCCTCCCCGCAGGCCGACGAAATTCTGCTGGAGGCCAGGGAGTACGTCGCCAAACCCGGTGAGTTGCTCTCAGAGGTTGCATACTATCGGCGATTTCACCCGATTATTGATTTTTTGCCAACGCTTGGGTACGAGCCGACGCAGCCTTGGGTCGTTCAGCGAGCCATTAAGAATGGTCGCGTTGAAACAGTTATCGCACTCATAGCGCGGGGCGCAGACCCGAATGGTCGCGATGAGGACCATACGCACCTCATGCTGGCATCTAGTTTAGGAGACAAGGCCGTTGTGGACCACCTTCTCACCGCAGGTGCGGCACCCGACCTGATCGACTCAAGCGGGTTCTCTGCTGCAGACCACGCTCTTGCGGCGGGGTTTCCAGAGATTGCATCGAAGGTCGAGGACGCCGTGGCAAAATCTGAGGGCGAAGAAGCATCAATTTTTGGCGCAACATGTCCTTTCATGATTGGACACTCCTACAGAGTCACCCAGAAGTTTCGTAGCGATGGGATGGAGTTCTCAATTGGGTCAAAAATAATCTTCGCCTGGGAAGATGATGGTGGCGAGGCAAGCAATACGACGTGCTACTTTTGGACTTCCGACGATCGAGAGTTCTTGCGCGATTGGAAAGCTCCAAAGGCTGAAGTCGTGAAGTCAGCCGAATACTTTGAATACCTTGGCCTACCCGCTAGAGGTAGGTCGCCTCGAGCGATCCGAGACTAGTACAGATATTCAAAGCGAAGTCACAGCACTATTTGACCCCCAACCGGCAACGAAAACCCTTGCTCAAAGTGCCGGCTTCGGAGTTGGCGGCACCCGCCTACAATCGAATTGTAGCCGTTGGGCGCTCCTCTTTGCGGTGGCTCACCCCAATAGCCTTCTAATACGTTGGTCCAGGACTTCCTTGCGCACCTTATAGTCCGGGTCGTGGGTTCGGTCCCGCAGGAGTGCAACGGCAAGGTCTTCGTTCTCGCCAAACTCAACCACAAAAAAGACAGAGAACCGTCGCACCCAAGGGTCCGGGTGATGTTTTGCCGCCCAGGCAAGCACTTCGATCGTTTCCTCGCCCTGCCCTGGCATCCAGGCCAATGTATACGGAATACGGTTCGACGTTCCTTCTTCCGCGGACGCAATCAATGCTTCATAAAGCGCGTTCTGAATGTCGGCCAGGTGTTCTTCTACATCCACCCAAAACTGTTCTCTTTTCTCCGCGAACCCACTCGGTTCATCGTGCGTCAGCTCCGCATTCAATGCGGCAAGAGCCAACGCTACTTTCACTCTTTTCGCTTTCTCCGGGTGTGCAAACAAACGCAGAAGCAAATCGGGCGAATTGCCATCCAGTATCACATGGCGCACCAACGCATCTGCCTCGGAGAAATCCGTCGTCAGTTTCGCAGCGTCAGGTTCGGTCGATGCGGACGGCGGTTCCGAATGGTCCATGTCAGCTGCGTACCGCTCGACAAAAGCTGGCGGCTCGGCGAAAACCACTGGCTGCGCAACCAACCCAGCCAAGGCATGAACCAAGAAAGCGCCGACGACCAAGGCGACAACGGCCGTCGCAAGAAATAGTTTTTTGAATGGAATATTCATGCTCACAATTTTGCCCTTCAACCTTCGAACAACCAAAACAAGTCATCAACTTAGGTGGCTGAAACTGAAAACACATGACGTACTGCTGATTTCTAGCTGATTTTGACGAACACCCCAAGCCGAGAGTGTTTTGATAGGCCTCTACGCCGATTCAGCCAGCCACAGTTGACAAGCCGACGCGTTTCCCCAAAATATCGTTGCACGTTCTCAATTTAAGGAAAAATTATGAAACGTATTTTCATTGCGGCAGTTCTCGCAGCGATGTATTGCCCTTCGGGCTCAGCCAATGACCTTTCTTACAGCCTTGTTGAAGGCGGTTTGCTCTGGGTCGACGCTGACCACTTCCAATCCGAACTTGGCTATGGGCTCGCTGCGCAAATCGCTGTATCGGGTTCTACCCCGATTTTGCGGACACTTCAAAGGAGCCCGATAATGGGCAAAAGGAGTGTTTTATGTCAAAGCGAAGAAAGTTCAGTTCGGAGTTCAAGCGTGGCGCTGTCGAGCAGACGCGTCACGCAGGTGTGAGTTGTGCGCAAGTAGCGCGAGAGTTGGGCATTGGAGCGAACCTGTTGAGCCGTTGGCGACGAGAATCGGACGCATCCGGTGATCGAGCATTTGGAGGGACGGGAACGCCAAGGGACGAAGAAGTAGCGCAGCTCAAGCGAGAGCTGGCACGTGTGAAGAAGGAACGGGATTTTTTGCGCGAAGCGGCGACGTTCTTTGCCAGGGAATCGTCCTGAGATATCAGGCGATTCAACGTTGTCGCGGCCAGTACCCGGTACGCATGATGTGTCGATGTCTTAAAGTGTCTGCCAGTGGCTACTACGGGTGGGAGAGCCGCCATCCAAGTATTCGGCAGCAGGACAATGAGCGCTTGTTGAAACGGATTCGGGAGATACATGAGGACAGCCGGGGCGCCATCGGTGCGCCTCGAATGCACGAAGATCTCAGCGAAACAGGTGAAACGGCCAGCCTGAACAGGGTCGCACGGCTGATGGCGGCTGATGGTCTCCAAGGGTGGCCTCGTCGCAAGAAACGAGGCCAGCGCGCCAAGTTGGTGACGCCGTTGCCGGATGTTCAGAACCTGCTGGAGCGGGACTTCGTCGCGCTAGAGCCGGAGAGCAAATGGGTAACGGACATCACCGAGCTGAGGACCGGTGAAGGCAAATTGTTTCTGTGTGTCGTTATTGACTTGTTTAGCAAACTAGTCGTGGGATGGTCGATGCACCATCGTCAGGATCGGCGCATGGTACTGCGTGCTGTTGAGATGGCGGTTTGGCAACGTCACAGCGACACGCCGGTCATTTTGCATTCAGATCGGGGCAGCCAATTCCGTAGCGGTGATTACCAACGGTTGCTCGAAGGTAATAAGTTGTTGTGTTCGATGAGCGATGTGGGCCACTGCGGAGACAACGCCCCCTGCGAGGGTTTCTTTGGTGTCCTTAAGCGAGAACGAACTAACCATTGCAACTACCCAACACTGGATACGGCAAGGGCTGATGTGTTTAATTACATTGAGCGGTTTCACAACCCTCGAATGAGAAGAAGGTTGGCAAGACGTGATCTCGAAGTTCAACCTTCTTAAAACCGTTCGTCAAAACGGGGTAGAACCCATCGGAACGGTTTTTCGTTTGGGGCTCGCTTGGTGATGTGGATGCCCAATCGAATTTTCTCGAGCCAGACATTAGCCTGAAGGAGTATGCGGTCGGTGCCGGCTATCATCACCCGATCAGTCAGAACACAGACTTCGTGGCACGTGCCGGGTGGGGCGATGCCAGGCGCCGCTTTTTTTCCAACGATGGCTTCGTGGCGAGTCTTGCGCTGCGTTCGCAATGGACAGAAGATCGGGCAGAAACAACCATAGGTTTGGGCTATGACGATACGGGTGCTGGTGAAGAGGCGGTTGCTTTTGTGAGTGGAGCCTATCCATTCAACCAAACTCTCGGGCTTTCCAGCACGTTCAAGTACGGGGAGCGCGGCACCAGCATCTTTCTGGGACTGCGAGCCACTTTCTAGCGTCTGAACAGAGGATGCAGATTGGGCCACGTTCCCGAAATCTTTACTCCATTGGTTGAGGAAGTTAGGATCATGGCCAAAAAATACAAAAATCAGCCATGGAGGCACGACATGAACAATAAACTTCTTCCACTACTATTTTCCGCCGCTTTCGGCTCACTCGCCACCTCGGCGGAGTCCACCGAAGCGATAGATTACACCTACCTGGAGATCTACACGCTAAGTAGAGATCTGGTTAGATACGGCGATGGTTATGGCGTCCAAGGATCCTACGCACTATCGGACCATTTCTTTCTGACCGCTGGATACGCGCGAGTCGATGTGTTCGCGAATACTAATTTTGCTTTCCCTGGAAGTATTATTCCGGTAACCGAAACGGATTGGTATTCACTTGGGCTTGGGGCGCACTGGAGCGTCGGCACCAAGACGGACTGGTACGTCGAAGGAAATTTCAACTATGTTAATCGTCGGAACGGCGGTGAGCTGTTTACGGGCATAAGGGGGCAACTGGCCACGAAAGCAGAGTATTCAGCATACCTTGGCGGTCGAGATGTCAAAGGCCGCACGCTGGGCATACTTGGTGGTGAAGCTGTATTAGAAGCAACTGAGCATGTCGGGTTCGGCATCGGAATGGAGGTGGATGATACCCAAACACTAACCGTCATGATGAGCGTGCGGTTCAGATAACAATACTTACGTATGATTGAGCACCACTTTGTCGGTCCGTTCTTGGGTCTTATCCCACGCTGCAGGCGCCGAACCCTGCACCCTTCTTTCGTCATGGTTTGAGTGTGTACTTCGCCACTAGTCGTCTCCATCGTTGTATTCCCAGCGCCAGGGCATCCGCGTTTCACCTAGCACCTTGCGGGCCAGATCAGGGTAGATGCGCTCGGCGCGCACGTCATTGGCCAACATCACGACACACTGCATTCGCCTCTCCAAACAGATCACCATGTAGCCGGTCCAGGGGGTGTGCCCTCCTTTGAACCAAGCGTTCTTTTTACGACACTCCTTGCTCTGCTGGAGGATTAACGGAATACTGGGGAAACGCCGATCTTCACAACACGCTTTGACTTGGCGAGCGGTATCCATACCATTGATCGAACCTGAACTCGTTGGGCCGGTCCCATAATAACAATGATGGGGGCATCATGATTTCTAGCGTAATCGACTTTTTCCATGGGCTTGTCACTGGCAAAACGCTTCGCCAGCGAGCGGACAAAACACCGACATGTCACACTGCAGCGCGGAACCAGATCATGCCGCTTCGCTGTACCCAGGGGTTGCTGCTGACAGCGTTGCTAATAGGCAGCGCCACCACAGCATTTGCTGGCGCCTGCAGTACAACTCCCACCAATGGTTGCTTGCTCAGTGACCGGTTTGCGGTCGAACTGCTGTGGAAAGACCGCGCCGACAATGCTTTCAGTCTTGACCCCGTGACTCGCTCTCTCGATGCTGAAGTGACCACCTGGTCCGACGACACTGCTTACTTCACCGTATTTGGCCCCGGCAATGTTGAGTTGCTAGTCAAGGTAATCGATGGAAGGGCCGTCAACGGCCATTTCTGGGTATTTGCTGCCGGCACCGGGAATTTCGAGACCGAACTGCATGTCTCAGACACTCAAACCGGCGCAATAAGAATCTACGCTAACCCGTTTGGCGTTGCACCTGCAGCCATCACCGATACCGGCGCGTTTGAAGACGCCGTTATTCGCTCGGACGAAACGATATCCGTACCCGCTCAGGTATCGGCGTTTGAACCGGCTCCGAACGGGCTATGCCCCAGCGTTGAGGGTGCGTTTTGTTTACAAGGCGGCCGCTTCGAAGCGACCGTCGACTGGCGCGACTTTGACGATGCCAGCGGTTCAGCTGCGGCCACTGAAGTGATTGGCGATGAATCGGCATTGGTCAGCCTATTTAGCCCCAACAACATTGATGTGTTGGTAAAGGTTCTTGATGGTCGCGCAC
>BQJN01000050.1 GCA_021604725.1 Lysobacteraceae bacterium
AACCGGAACAGGTCTTCGCTCAACGAAGCGCGCCCTGGCTCGCTGCCAGCGATGTAGCAGCACTCAATGCGCAACTCAGGAACTGGTCCAGTCATGGCGATGTTGTTGTTTTCATGAGCAATGGTGGCTTTGACGGCGCGCCGGCCCGGTTTTGTGCACAGAGTTGAAGGCCGCTCGTCATCGGCCATACACGAGCCCTATAAAACAATCACCAGTTCCCTCGGGCTCAAGTACAAACCGCTACCCGTCCGACACTTGTGACGGTCGTCATTGCTCTGTGTCCCGTATGCAAACCAGAACACCCCGGCCGATCGCTGATTGGCGCGCCACAACATGCTACAGTCCACCCCTTTGATACCCGCGACAATTGATCATGCTGCCAGCATTTGAGTTTCCAGAACTGGACTTCAAGTCGAATCCAAAACCGATGTCCTTGAGCGATCTTGAGGGTTGCGACCTCGCTCTTTACGTGGTCAATGGCACCGACAAGACTGATGTTTTGTCTGCGATGCCACACGGCAATGTGCTCAAATCAATGCGCGAGCACATGGAAGAAGACGCGATACTGGACGCCGTTCTGCCAAACCGACACCATACCCGTGTCCTGGTCGCCAGCGCCGACCCAAATCAGGCTGCGATAAAGCTGCTGGAAGAGGCCCGCAAATGGGTTGCTGCCGCGGTTCGCTATCGCTACACAAGGCTCGACATCAACCTATCTGCCTTTGATGCCAAAGGCGGTGCGAGAGTGGCCGAAGCATTGCTATCTGCAGTCGCCATTGCGGTTGCCCCAACACCTTCATTCAAGCGCAAAGCACCAACTGCACCAGCACTACGCTCAGTTCGCCTGCATGGCTGTAATTTTGAGCTGGATGTGGACGAAATCCTGGCGACCGCAGAGGGTACAGGCCTGGCGCGTTATCTGGCTATGGCACCGGCCAACGCGATTACTCCAGAAACGTTTCGAGCCCACGTCGAAGAATTGGCCAACGAAGCGGGTTGGCGCTACACCTTCGTCAACCTTGAGCAACTGCAGCAAATGAATTGCGGCGCCTTCGAAGCCGTGGCCAAAGGTGCACCTGATATCGACAGCGGGATACTGCATCTGACCTACACTCCTGAACGCAACGGTGACGAAGGCCTGCTGGCGCTGGTCGGCAAAGGGTTGTGCATGGACACTGGTGGCTACAACCTGAAAACCGGCGGCAGCATGCTCGGTATGCATATGGACATGACCGGCGGCGCAGTAGCTCTGGGCACATTGCTGGCGTTGACCCGCATGCAGGTCCCCTTTCGTGTTGATTGTTGGCTGGCGCTTACCGAAAACCATATAAGCCCAGCGGCTTACCGCAACAATGATGTGATCACCGCTGCAGACGGCACCACCATCGAGATCATCGACACTGACGCCGAAGGTCGAATGGTCCTGGCCGACACGCTGCTGCTGGCCGGCGGCGAGCAACCGGCACTGATTATTGACTATGCAACGCTCACCGGAGCGTGCGTGCGCGCATTGGGTACCCGGATGTCCGGCATCTTCACCAATGAAGAGGATTTGCTAGGCGCACTGACCGCGCATGGTAACAACTGCGGTGAACGGGTATGGGGCTTTCCGCTACACGAAGACTACGAACAGAACATCAAGAGCGACATTGCTGACGTCAAGCAATGCGCCCCCGGTGTCTCAACTGACCACATGGACGCGGCCGCATTTTTGAAACGATTCGTACCCGAGTCAGTGAGCTGGCTGCACATGGATTTATCGGCTGCCGAGCACAAAGGTGGTCTTGGCCACGTCGGCACCAATGTGACCGGTTTCGGTGTTCGCTATACCGTCTCAGGGCTGGCCGAGTCCGGGGTGCTACGCAAGCTACTGAGCAATAGCTAAACGCTCATGAGACCGACCCCATGAGTCAACGCTGGCCAGGCTGGCGTTCCATCGTCAGCGTAGTCCGCACCTCCCTTCGCGATGATCCGGAAGCTGACCATACCAAAGGCCCTATCAACCGGGCTCTGATCTTGCTCGCCATTCCAATGATGTTGGAAATGGTGCTCGAATCGGTGTTCGCCGTGGTCGACATCTACTTCGTCGCACGCCTCGGGGCAGAGGCCGTTGCTGTTGTCGGTATCACCGAAGCGACCGTCACCATTTTGTTTGCCATTGCCATCGGGTTGTCGATGGCGACCACCGCGATGGTGGCAAGGCGATACGGCGCGGGTGACAAAAAAGACGCCGCTCGTGTCGGTGCCCAGGCTTTGTGGGTGGGGTTAGCGGTTGGCACTATCATTGGCATCGCCGGTGCCATCTACGCCGAAGACATCCTGCGACTAATGGGCGCCAGCGAGGCGGTGGTAGAACAAGGTGCCGGCTATACGCGCGTCTTGCTCGGTGGCTCCATCACCATCTTGTACCTGTTCTTGATCAACGCCATTTTTCGCGGCGCTGGCGATGCCGCCCTGGCCATGCGTTCGCTGTGGCTGGCCAACGCGATCAACATCATTCTCGACCCGTTGTTGATTTTCGGCCTGGGGCCGTTTCCTGAAATGGGGGTCATGGGCGCAGCAGTGGCTACAACAATTGGGCGCGGCGTCGGCGTGCTCTATCAGCTATATCATCTGACTCGACCCCATCATCGCCTTAGCCTGCGGCTCGATACGCTAGGCATTCGCTGGTCGCTGTTGCGTCGCCTGCTACGTATTTCAATCGGTGGTGTCACACAGTTTTTGATTGCCACATCATCGTGGATGTTTTTGATGGCGATCGTTGCCGGGTTTGGCAGCCAGGCAGTCGCCGGATACACCATAGCGATACGCATCATTGTGTTTACCATCTTGCCTGCCTGGGGGCTGGGCAACGCCGCCGCCACACTGGTGGGTCAAAACCTCGGTGCTGGGCAAGCGGATCGTGCCGAGACCTCGGTGTGGCGCGCTGCCAGATTCAACTTCTGCTTCATGGTCATTGTCTCAATCGTGTTCATCGCCATTCCAGGCACCTTGGTGGGACTGTTCAGTACTGATCCAGCAGTTATCGAAACCGGTGCCCGCTGCCTGCGCACCATGGCGTTTGGCTACGGCTTTTATGCCGTTGGCATGATCATCGTGCAGTCGTTCAATGGCGCCGGCGACACCAGCACACCGACCGCCATCAATTTCGTCTGCTACTGGGCCTTTCAATTGCCCTTGGCCTGGTACCTGGCCTATCCAATGGCGCTGGGGCCACAGGGTGTGTTCTACGCGATTTTGGCTGCAGAAGTACTACTGACCGTCGTCTCGGTGCTGGTGTTTCGACGCGGCACCTGGAAAAAGGCGGTCGCCTGATGTCACTTCGTCACCTGGTTCTGGTTTACATCATTTGCGTGGTGTGGGGGTTCAACTTCATCGCCGTAGCCACCGGTCTTCGTGAAATTCCACCATTTGAGTTCACCATTCTCCGTTTCGCGATGGTGCTACTGGTGCTGCTGCCCTTCATCAAGAAGCCACCCGCCGGACAGTGGCGCAGACTGACCGTAGTTGCCCTGGCCAACGGCGCGGCGCACTTCACTCTGTTGTTCTGGGCCATGAATCGAGCGTCCGATGTCTCATCGGTCGCCATCCTGCTGCAAACCTATGTACCCATGACCACGCTGTTGGCGGTCATCGTACTCAAGGAACACATTGGCTGGCGCACCGTATCGGCCATCGTACTGGCGTTCAGCGGTGTTCTGGTTGTCAGCCTTGAACCGGAAGTCTTCGCCCATCTCGACGCCGTGTTTCTCTGTTTAATTACTGCGTTTACGCTAGCGCTGGGTACCATGCTGATGCGCGGTCTAAAAGGCATTGACGCCTTTTCCTTCCAGGGCTGGACGGCGGCCATCTCCATTCCTGTGCTGCTGCCATTGATGCTGATCTTCGAACCGCAATGGCTAGGCACGCTGTCGACCATCTCGCCTCTGGGCTGGGGTGCTACCGCCTATTCCGCTATCTTTGCATCGATCATTGGCCATGGTCTTTTGTTTTTTCTGGTGCAGCGTTACGCCGTTACCTCAGTGACGCCCCACTTGCTCCTGGCCCCAATTCTTGCTGTCATTTTCGGCGTAATTATTTGGGGCGACCAACCGGGGTGGCGGCTGATCGTCGGCGGTTGCATGGTGTTGTCTGGCGTACTGGTGGTGGCATTGCGCGCAAAAGCACGCACGGAGACACCGACAAAGCTGCCAGCTGACTTGCAATAGCGGCCAACTCCTCGACTACTTCAAAAAAGTCACAAAGCGGTGCACACTGCACATTGGGGAAAATCGAGGAGGTCATCATGTTGTCATTTAATATCTGGGCTGCCCTGACCGCAGCGGCATCTGCATTCTTGTTGGGTGGGCTTTGGTACTCACCCGCCTTGTTCGGCAAAGCCTGGACGGCGCACGCCAATACCGGTGAACAAAGCGGCCATCCGGGGATGGTGTATGGCATCAGCTTTCTATTCGCGTTGGTTTCCGCTGCGCTATTTGGACAAATTGTCGGACCCGCTCCGGAATTGAAAGAAGCATTGGGAACCGGGCTATTGGTTGGCGCGGGCTTTGTCGCTGCCAGCTTCGGCATCAACTACCAGTTCGCCAACCGCAGCACCACGCTATGGCTGATTGATGGTGGTTACCACACGGTACAGTTCGCCTTGTACGGGCTGATACTTGGCGCTTGGCCGAGCTGACCACGGCTGACTCGTTTCCATAAACCGCAGCGACTGAGTACACCTAACGTTGAACATCAGCGCACTGCTGGCTAAACCCTTCCCGCAGGAAGAAAGCATCGGACAAACACTGGCTATTGCTGTCAGCATTAGCTTGTTTGTAGTCGTCTTCCTGTACGTGTTTGAACCCTTTGGGGTCCACCAACTGGAGGGCCTCACGCAGCTCTATGTCTGTCTTGGCTTCGGTGCAACCACGCTGCTTGCATCAATCACCTACGAGGCGATCAGTCGACTAACACGGCTAAAAGTGGTCGGCGCACGGTTCACCTTCGGTCGTTGGTTGGTTTATCTGTTCTTCGCACTGCTGTTCATTAGCCTTGCCAACTTTCTGTTTGTCCGTTTGGCCCTATTTGGCGACATCCAATGGGCGTTGTTCCCCTATATGATTCGAGGAACGTTTGCTGTTGGTTTTTTTCCGACGGCAGCGATCGCTACCGTTGCATTGCTTAGACAAGAAAAGAAAAACAAGGCCATTGCCAGCGACTACACGCCTTCGAAAAATGTGGATCGCTCGCCGTCAAATGCGAGCCTTTTCGGCATCTCGGAAAACCAAATCAGGTATGTCCAGGCCCTGCAGAACTACGTGACTATTGTATATGTCGATGACAACCTTACGATGAAAAAATCCATCGAGAGGTCTACCCTTCAGGGCATCGCTGAGCAGGCCGACAGCGGTTCGCTGATACGATGTCATCGCTCGTTTTTAGTCAACATGGACCATATAGCCTCCATCTCTGGCAATGCCCAGGGCCTTCTTCTTGCGCTCAATGACTGTGACGAGCCCATTCCAGTTTCGCGGCGCTACATCGACTTATTCCGAGGCCCCAACTAGATAGCCTCTGCGCTTGCTGCCTGTCCCGGCGCGCCTTGCTGCTCGTCACAAACCTGTTGCCGCTGGTCCCTGACCTTGTCACTGGTCACACACAGCTTGCTACGCCCAACCGACTTGCTAAGTTGAAGTCAACCATTCGTTACGAGGCATCAACTATGAAATGGATCAAGCGACTCGGTATCACATTCGTCATCTTGATCGTATGCGGCGCCATTATGGCGGCACTAGCGAATCGCGATATGGTCAAAATTTACGGTGGCTTGACCTCACAGGCACCCTCCAAGGCCTCCTTGCCAGCGGGCAACAGTGTCACTGTGACTAACGTAAATGTTCTGTCAACGGATGGGGAGTCATTTATCCCCGGCAAAACCGTGACTATTGTCAATGGACTCATTTCCGCGATCCAGGACCATGGCTCTCTGCCACCTTCTGAGCAGACCGTTGATGGACGCGGCAAATATTTGATTCCGGGCCTGATTGATGCACATGTCCACTTGTTCAAGAGCCCAAACGACTTGCTGCTTTACATTGCCAATGGTGTTACTGGGGTCCGTGAGCTGATTGGTGAGCCAGATCACCTTGGATGGCGCGAAGAGATCGAAAAAAACCACCGACTAGGCCCCGACATGTTTATCGCCTCACCGCGCATCGGCAGCTTTGAGCCGGTTGAGGGTTTTTTCATGGAATGGTCGCAAGGCTATATCAATCTGACCAATGCCGCGGACGCTAAGGTCGCCGTTGCCGAGTTCAAGCGACAAGGCTACGATGCCGTGAAAATCTATAGCCAGATCAATCGACCGGTTTATGAGGCAGTTACCAGGGCAGCCAAGTCGTCGGGGTTGCGCGTTGTCGGGCACGTGCCGTGGGCTCTGGATCTCGACGCCATTTATAAACAGCATGAAGACATTTCTCACCTAGAGGAATTAATGAACGCATTGAATCGAGAGTTCGGCGGCTTTGCAGCAAGCACATCCGAGGAGTTTCTGGATTTCGTGGAGCAAAGAAGCGACGCCATGGCCAGCGACTTGGCAAAGAAAAACATTTCAGTCACCACAACGCTGTGGCTGGTGGAAAGTTTCGTTCGGCAGAAGTTTGAGCTCGACGAGGTGTTGCGAGAAGTCCAGCTGACCTATGTCAACCCTGGGATCGCCGAGTGGACAGAAAGAGTCCCGCAAGGGGGATTGGGCTGGCTGCCTAAAGTCAATCGATATCAGCTAGGGCCGAATGACTCAAAATCATCGACCTTGGCTTGGAAACGCAAATACTGGCAAACCTATGCGCAAGCCTGCCGATTGATCCTACGCAGTTTGATCAAAAACGACGTCAATATCATGGCTGGAACTGACGCGAATCTACCGCCTGTGGTTCCTGGGTTCTCCTTGCATGACGAACTGATCAGTTTGACTGAGGCTGGTATGTCGTCGACGCAGGCACTGAGGTCCGCAACCGCGACACCAGCCATATGGTTGGGCAACAACGGCGGCGTCATCGAAGTCGGACGCAGCGCAGACCTTGTGTTATTGGACCGCAATCCACTGCAGGACATAAGCAACACAAATGCCATCCATACTGTATTCACCAAAGGCCGACCGCTTAGTCGCGGCTTACTAGATCAACTACTCCAGGCAGTGAAGGACGCCAACGACGAGAGTCGTACCGTCGACATCAGCGGCTACGTTGACTAGCTGTAATCTCTCTACTGACTGGCGAGGGGCGCGCGGGTCATTGCCTCGGGTGCTAGATTGGTGATGGAGTCATGCGTTCGACCAATGCCCAAGTGACTGCGCTGATCGCGGGTAGGATAATCGCATAGATAAGCCCAAACCGCGCCCAATCACTGGTCAGTGCAAACGCCACCAAGGTCATGGCAATGGCCACCGATAAGAGCAGAAGCCAGGGCAGTGTTAGACGAACGAAAACTGTGGCCTGTCCAGTTAGTTGCCAGGCTGTGAGCAGGGCCGAGCGTCGCGTGATGCCATAAGCCCGAGGGGAAGGCACATCATCCTCCACGCGCTGCATGTAAGGGATGACCCAAAATGGCCAAAAACGCACTAGCAGCAATCCAACACAAGCCACAAGACCTGTGACCTGCCAAGCCGGCGACAACGACGCCACTTTCAGCCCAAACATAGCAACTAGTGCTGTGCTGGCAATGACCGTAGCTGCGACCAGCAAGGCAAAAACCAGATAGTCGCCAATGGCGCTAAGGCGGTGCCACAATAGGTAGCCGAACGAGCCCTCTGAGACGCCGGCATTTTTCATCACTGCGACGCCATTGAGGACCAACACAAGCACCAGTAGCAAGCTACCGCCAGCCTGCGCATCCGGCGGCAAATTGCCGATGATTCGTTCAATTAGCCAGGCCCCCGCTATGGCAGGGAGAAAGCTCCAGTAGGGTGTTAGCAACTGCATGAAGCGACCGCCAATTGTCCTTTCGATATGCTCGATGGCCGCGTCAGCTGTTTCTTGTTCTTCGGCGCTTGCCTGTTCGACAGGGTCCGGTATCGCGCGAGACTGTGGATTCACAACAGCGTCCGGTGGCAGATCCTGGATCACGGCAGGTTGAGCAAGTTTCTTTTGTAGTGTTTCAACATTGTCATGGACGTAACTGGGTACATGCGCCCAGAGCCCGCTGCTATTGCCGAGGTTGCCCTCAAGCTCAGTCGCGACCTGGTCAAAACCACGATGCGACTCAAGCAGCCACCCTCGCTGCTGTTGCAGCGCCAGGTGGTATGGGTTGTTGCAACTGACCAACCGTGCCATTTGGCGCAGAATGTCGAGTTGCCGATTGAAATCCACATCGGGATGATGCCAGGCAGCGACTAACCGATCCATCAGCCGTTGTGGCTCGTATTGCGTTTGCCAAAGCGCGATCTCCGTCATTTCATCGACTGGCGCCCAGGCGAATAAGGGAACCATCACCTGATCCAGCTTGGCACCCGGCCTCAGTGCTTGCTCCATACCCGGCGGTGTTGGCGTCATTTCAACGATCAGGTCTTTGGCGTTGAAGTTTACTGCCCAAATCGAGTGGCACTGACGACAGGCGTAAAAAGGGTCGGTCCAAGGCAGCAGACCCGTGCCAAGGTGCTCGGCAACTGGCATCAACACGGCAGGCGTTGAGCGGCCTCCCAGCGGCAATTGGTCGAATGCGTGGCGACATGCCTGACAACCAAAGTCGCGCCGGGAAATGTAGGTCGGCGTCGGTAGAGCAGGCTCAATCATTGCTTGAATACTCGGTGGTCTAAAGCCGCCTCCCAATCACTTCGATCATCTGTGGGCACATACAACTGGCGCCAGCAGTTTGCTCCAGCGCCTTCCACTGAGCGAGGGCAGTTTGACAGGTCTCGGCACTCATTAACCCGGCATCAACGACCTTTGGAAAATACACCTCAAAAAAGCTGGCCGGCCACTGCCAGGCAAAATCACCAGGACGCACCAGTTTGGTCATGGGCCGAGTGCTGACCACCTCCAACCCTGCTTGACCAAACAAGGCCGGTAGGCGGCGACCGATATCAATATCGCCTGCCGACTGCTTGAAGCTCTGCAACGCGGCGGCAATGGCGGAATCCAGCTCTGGATGGGCAGGCTCGGTCTGAAAAGTCTTCCAGTCAAAATATTCATGACATACGAATGTTCCGCCGGGTCTCAACGCCGCTGCGACTTTGCCCAATACCGCCTCAGGGTTGGCCACCCAGGCCAGCGCCCAGCGACAGTAGGCACCGTCCAAGTCGCCATCGGCCAGTTTCATGTCATCGAAGGTCGAAGCTATGCAGTCAACAGGCAAGCCGTGCAAGGTGGACGATTGGCGGCAGAACTCGATGAAGGCCTGAGATCGGTCAACCGCGATTACTCGACCGGCAGGACCTACGATGTAACCCAAATCCTGCGTACAAAAACCGGGACCGCAACCGAGGTCGAGAAGCTTGTCGCCGGCGCCAAAGCCAGCATGACGCCAGCCTGTTCGAGCCTCTTCAGCCCACACCTGGTGTTGCAGGCCGAGACGGAACAGTTCGGCCCGTTCAGTGCCGAGAATATAGGTCTCGCTATCAATCACGGACATGTGCGTGCCTCATCACTGCTTCGACCCTATTGTGCCTTATAGCCGGTCGCCGGGCTCACATTCGGCATCGCCATGAACGCGTCGTAGGCATAGATCAGGTCGACTGATGCCTGATCGAGAAAGTCCATTTTGTGGGCGTAAGGTCTTAGGCCGCGCAGGTCAATCACGGCCAGGCCGTCCTCCGGAAAGTAGGCCTGCAGGGAATTTTTGCCGGCGGAGATGTCCGAAAAATAGTAGCTTTTACAATCAACAGCTTGTCCTGAACGTATGTCCAGGCCCTGACCACCATTGCAGTCGATGTGCAGGTTGAACAAGCCATACCCTTCAGACCGACCCCATTCAGCCAGAAAATCACCGAGGGCCGGAACGTTGGTACCACTGCGCCCACGTGAGCCGTGAAACGCGCCGAACTTCAAAAATACCTTTGGTGCATGACCGGATCGCGTTTGTTCAGCACGAAAGTGGGCCAGGAAGTTGGCTTTCATGTAGTTCTCGCGCTCCAGGTTGGCCTGGTACGCGGTGCCGCCGCGTCCAGTGAACGGCATGTAAATTCGATTGGACAGGATCATCGCGTCAATCAACTCCAGCGCATCGTTACTGCCTCGCGACTCGAACGCGCGGCGCAGACCGTTTAGTGCACTGGGGTCGGTCATCCCGAGCCACATCGGATCTTCCTCGGCCTGTCCCTGCGCAACGGCGACCGCTGCTGCCTCTTGCTCTGTCTTCGCCATTGTTTCGAGCAAGGGTAGCAAGATAGGGGCGGCGGCAATGAACTCCTGGTCCAGCCCCCACAGAACCGGGCCCGTTTCGCTGGCTCTTACCGCATCGAAGGCCAGTTGGTTTTCTTCTCTGTAGAAAAGAAACACCAAGGCAAGGTAGGTCTTTTCGTCTGCCATGAACGCCTCGAAGGCCACGGGATCCCTGCGCATCATTCGCTCGGCGAAGCGAGTGGACCACGGACCAACCTCCAAGGCCATATGGCGATAGCCATCTGCAATCAGGTCGCGATACAAGGCTTGGGAAAACAGGGCGATATCTGCAGTGGCGTGCTGTTCGCCAATCACGAAGAACTGTGCCTCCCGTGCCCGTTCCCGCAGCCAGTCAGCACCAGGACCGGTGACAAAGCCCTGATCGATTGCGACGGGATAGACGCTACTGGCCATGATTGAGTGAAACTGCTCGATCTCCGCTTGCTGCTGACTGTCGGACGGGCTTGCCGCCGAGGCAAGCGACCATGACAGCATGCAGCTCACTAGCAGCGCTTTTGTGTTCATCGAAATCCTCCCAGCTCGGCTCGAAACAGCCGCTTGCTCAATTGTTTGTTAGTAACGACTGCCGCAGCATGGCGATCTTGCCTGGCCCTACGCGACAGCAACCGCCGACCATTTTGGCGCCAGCATCAAGCCACCGCTTTGCCTCGGTGACCCAATCGAAGGCCTGCGATGCGGACTGCCACGAATGGTGTTCTGCCTGATAGCGTTCACCACTGTTGGGGTAGACCACCACCGGCTTGTCCGTTTGCGCTCGCACCTTATCGATCAGTGGCAAAACCAATTGTGGCGAGGTGCAGTTGATGCCGACCGCAGCCACACGGTCAACTGAGTCACAAAGAGCCGCTGCGTCAGCAATGCAGTGACCATCGTGCAAGCGCTCCCCATCACGACAACAAAAACCAACCCAGGCACATGGGCCATCATGGTCGGTCAACAATTGCATCAGCGCCGCGGTTTCAGGAAGCGATGGGATCGTTTCAATGGCCAACAAGTCCGGTTCGGCTTCAGCCAGCAGGCCAAGTCGTTGCCGATGAAAATCCGCCAGCGCTCGGTCACTCAAGCCATAGTCACCGCGGTACTCAGACCCGTCAGCGAGAAAAGCGCCGTAGGGACCTACGCTGGCAGCAACTAAAGGTCGGCGGCGGGCGGTGTCCTTGGTGCTGCTTTCCCAGAATGCGTCACGGGCTTGTATGGCCAGGATTACCGACGATCGCAGCAGTGCCCTGGCGTTCGATTCTGTGTGACCTGCGCGCATGAATCCGGTAACCGTGGCCTGGTATGACGCCGTTGTAATGCAATCGGCCCCAGCCTGCAGGTAGCTTTGATGCGCCTCGACAATGCGCTGCGGCTCATCGGCCAACAGGCGAGCCGACCACAGCTCGTCATTCAGACACGCCCCGCGTTGCTCCAGCGCCGTCGCCAGGCCACCGTCGAGGATCATGCAGGGCTGGTGATCAAGGAACTGTTGAATCGGGTTCATGCAACTGGCCCTGATCAATAAACGTTCCGATAGCGATCCAATAGTCCGGATAGTGACTCAAATCATTGTGATTCGCTTGATCAATATTCAACCTTTGTGTGCCCAGCGGCAGCGCTGTCATCAGTCGATCCGTATGACGGCGTGGAATCACCTCATCGCGACCGGCGGCAACCACCAATACTTGAGCAGAAACATCGGCGGCACGCGCGTACGAATCATATCGTTCGGTGACTAGCCAATCGATCGGCAACCAGGGCCAGATGCCCGCTGCCACGCTTGCGATGGAATCAAATGGGGTTACCAGGATTAGACTGGAGACTGGCCGTTCGGCGGCGATATGCATGGCCACACCGCTACCCAGACTTCGACCAATCACCGACAAGCTGGCGTGCCGCTCAAGAACATAGTCGGCGACCAGTAGCGCATCGCCAAGAAGCGTTGGCTCTGAGGGCGTCCCGGTACTGCCGCCGTAACCACGATAATTGACCAGGTACAGCGTATGGTGGGGCAGCGTCCATCGTAGTTGTTCGATGTTCAGGCTGACGTCTTCGGCATTGCCGCCGAAATAGAGAACCGCTTCGTCGCCATTACCAATGCGCCAGACCTTAAGGGTTTCGCCATCGACTGCCAGCTCAATGCTATCGGCCGTGACCGCTTGTCGCTCCGGCGTTGGATAGTAAAGCAGCGAGCGTTGTGACAGGTACAGGCTGGCACAGACCAGCAGGTAGGCGATGGCAACAAACGCCACCACCGCCCACACCCACTTCATTGCTGCCTACTCAGCCTGTTGCTGAGCAATCCATTGGTCAATGGTTTGCTCGAATATGTTCAACGGCAACGCCCCATATTTCAGGACTTCAGTATGGAATTTCCGAACGTCGAATTGATCGCCCAGTTGCGCCTCGGCGCGATTGCGCATTTCGCGTATTTTCAGCTGACCGATCTTGTAAGCCAAAGCTTGTGACGGAATGGCCATAAAGCGCTCAGCTTCCGATACTGCTCTTGCTTCGGCCACTGGTGCGTTGGCGTACATGTATTCCAACACCTGCGCACGGGTCCAGCCCTTGGCGTGAATGCCGGTGTCGACAACCAGCCGAATGGCACGCCATAGTTCGGCTGCCAAGGCACCGAAGTACTGGTACGGGTCGGTGTATACGCCCAACTCCTTGCCCAAAGACTCGGCGTACAATCCCCAGCCTTCAATGTAGGCCGTGTAGCCTCCGAACCGCCTGAAGTTCGGCAAGCCTTCCAGTTCCTGTTGAATGGCGATCTGAAAATGGTGACCTGGTGCCGCTTCGTGCAGGAACAGCGACTCAACAGACCAGCTCGGACGCGCACTCAAGTCGTAGGTATTGACGTAGAAAATGCCTGGCCTTGAGCCGTCGGGCGAAGCACGTTGGTAACTGGCAGCAGACGATGATTGCTCTCGAAACTCTTCAACTGCTCTGACTTCATAGTCAGACTTGGGAAACACCTCAAACAATTTCGGAGTCAGCGCATCCACCGTCGACCGGAAGTCACGGTAGGCCTGCAGCAGCTGCTCACGTTCATCGTAGTAGAACTGAGGGTCTTCCTTGGTGTAAGTAAAAAAGTCGGTGAGATCACCTTCGAAACCAACTTCGGACATGACCTGTCGCATTTCATCGTGGATGCGATCAACTTCGTCCAAACCGATCTGGTGAATCTGCTCTGGCGTCAAATCAGTGGTGGTGGTCTGCCTGACATTGAAGGCATACCAATCATCACCACCGGGCAGTGCGTACATGCCAACGGTGTCTCTGGCTGCCGGAATGTATTCGTCGGTGAGAAATGCGCTCATCCGAGTATAGGCGGGCACGACCTTTTCACTGATCATTTGCTCATAGGCCTCGGTGAAACGAGCCTTGTCCTGCTCAGAAAAGTCGTCCGGAAAGTTGTTGATCGGGCCGTAAAACAAGCTGTCGGTGGCTGTTTCGACGACGTGAGCATCCAGCTGTGGAAGCACCTTCTCCATCAGAATTCTGGGCTGAACCACCCCTGCCTCAATGCCGTCATGCATGTTGTCAATCGCTTGATCCATGATGGTGACAAAGCCGTCAACTCGCTTTAGCCAGTTGTCGTAATCCGCAACTGTTCGGAACGGCTGTGCGCTGCTGCCAGAGCCCAGTTGTGCGAAGAAATTGGTGATGTTGAAAAACTGGTTGATCGGGATGAGGTGTCCGGGGTATTTCTCTGCCTCGATGGCATCCATGCGGTTCTGGATGAACATTTTCAGGCTCAGCTGGTCCTGCGCCTCAAGCTTGCTGGCGTCGATAGCCTGGGCGCGTTGCAGGTAATCCCTCTCCAAGGCGCCGGCACGTTGCCTATAGTCGGCGGAGAGAAAGTTCTCCATCCGGTCGTTGTAACGCGGGTCACCAATAAAGGTAGCCTGCAAGGGATTGAGCTTAAGATTGGCCTCGAAATGCTCATCGAACATTGCGGTCAGCTTTTCGGTTTCGCTAGGCTGGTTTTGGTCCATCTTGGAGTCGACTGGCTCGGTCGCTACCGTCGGCTCGGGGCTTGCCGCCGGCGTCGGGGTTGGTGCCGGCTGCTCTGAACACGCTGCGGCCAGTAGCGCCGATAGTGTGATTAGTGTTGTCCTTGTGCTCATGTTCGATGGTCTACCCTTGTGTTTGGATTAACCCGAGCATCATGCCTGAGCTGAGGGCGTTGAGCATCACCGAAAAGTAACAGATGTCCAAGGGCGCAGGCTCGCCTTTGGCTCTGGCGATGGGTGACCGCCTCCATGAACAATGCAGGCCAGGGGCTCTCGTAGGTTGGACGGATGGCAACAACCGTCCCTGGACCGCACTCAGCCCGCACATCCATGTGCGGTCGTTCGCCACCTGCGACGTGACGTTAAGTCACCCCGCATTAACAGTGGCTCACCTATCCGTGGACACGGTCCAGACGAGCCGCCCGTGGGTGGCCGTTCGACGCGTCTAGACAATGCTCTTTTGAACTGCTGATCTTACGCTGCTTCAACCCAGTCCCTTACCGGTCTGGGTTGTTCGGCAAGCCTGACCAGATCACTGATCAGACCAGAGGCGGTTTGCTCAGGTCCGGCACCTGCACCCTGGATAACCAAAGGCTGCTGAGCGTAGGCCGCCGTGTAGAAACACACCATATTGTCGGCGCCCCTCAATCGCGCGATAGGGTGATCGGTAGCCACAACCTCAAGCCCAATGCGCGCTGAGCCTTGCTCAATTCGTGCTACATACCGCAACACTCCGTCCAGTGCTCGCGCCTGCTCCAGTTTGTGGCGCATAGCTTGTTCGATCTGATCAAAACAACGCCACCATTGGTTCAACGATACCCCGGGCGTATCGTCTATCAGCGGCTCAATTCGGACTTGCCGACGCTCCAGGGGCAGACCCAATTCACGAGCCAGGATCAATACCTTGCGAACAACATCCTCGCCGCTCAGATCAAGTCGCGGGTCGGGTTCGCAGAGTCCCAGCTGCAGGGCCTGTTCAAGGCGTGAACGGAAACTGGTTTCGAGTTGATAATCGTTTAGAAGCCAGGACAAGGAGCCTGACAGCACCGCCTCCAGCCGGACAATTTGTTGCCCGCTTCGAATCAAAGCCTGTGCTGTATCGATGACTGGCAAGGCGGCACCGACCGTGGTTTCGTAGGCATACCGCCCACCGCGCACGCTGGCTTGTTGCAATTGCCGATACTTTTTCAACGGCTGCGCCAGGGCACCCTTGTTCGCGGTGATGACATCAAAGCCCTGCTGCAACCAGGCCTCGTGCATGGCCGCAACCTCATCATCAGCTGTCACATCCAGAATTATGGTTTTGCCCGGTAGCCTGGCCAGCCAGGACAGCAATGCCGGCAAGTCGGCTTCGTTTCGTGTTGTCGCCAGATAGTCGGCTGCGCTGGCCGCATCCAAGCCGGCACGCGAGCGTAAGCAGCCCCGAGTATTGATCAACGCGGTGACCCGTGGTTGGCAATGGCCCAGCGCGGACAGTTGTTGCAGGAAGGCGCGCCCGACTTGCCCGCAGCCAATAACCGCCAGATTGACCCTCGGTCGTGCCAATAATGCGTTGTAGCACAGCTCGGCCACCGGCCGGCCATCCAACGGTGGTGTCAAAAGACAAGCCCCGGCGCCACCTTCTGTGGCGAACTTGTCTATCAAGGCCAAGCCGGCGGGGTGCAGCGCTCGCTCGACTTGCAAGCCCAGGGCCGGATTGCCGACCAGTGTGACAGCCGCGACATGAGCGCTGGTATTGACTCGCCATGGACCACCGTTGGCGGGCGAGTTTAGTAGTTGCGCTATCGCTGTCAGGTCGCGTGGTCGGATCACCACCCAATGGGCGTCATTGCCGGCATTGCCACAGATCACCGGCGCCCGTAAATGCTCAAACGCTTCACGCAACTTCAGCCAGCATTTGGCACTGCGCCCAACCACCTGGATGGCCAAGCGATCAGCACAAACTGCCAACGAACGAATACGCTGGCTGTCCACTACCTCACGTGCAATACGACTGCCTTTCTCAAACGGTGCCAGGCTATTGCGGACATGGACCGTGGTGCCGCGACGCAGCAACGGACTGAGCGTGTCAGGATGCAGTACGTTGCCGCCGCTCGCCGCCAGCAATGCCGCCTCACGATAACTCAGTTCCGGACACAGTTCCGCGTCCGGGAATGCCGCCGGATCGGCTGCACGAATACCGCTAACATCAGTCCATATGGTCAGCTCAGGTGCATGCACCAAAGCCGCAATGACCGCAGCAGAATAGTCACTACCATCACGACCAAGCGTCACTACACCGCCGTCCGCCGTAGAGGCAATAAAACCAGGCAGGACGATGGCGGCTCGTTCGGTGCACGCTGTGAACTTCAGGATCTGATCACGGCCGTGGCGAAGATCGACAGATCGATTGTCTTGCCGGTCACGCAGGCGAATCACCTGGCGTGCATCCAGCCAGCGACTACGTCGGCCAGACTGTTCGATCAAAGCCGCAAGCAACCTTGAAGACCATAGCTCGCCGTAAGCCAGAAATGCGCTTCGACCCTGTTCGAACTGACCAGCAGACTTGAGAATCTGCAGCAACACCTCATGATCGGCCATCGGTCCATCTTCGGCATCCCCCTCCGACAACAGCTCGCTGTAGAGGCGCTGTTGCTGTTGCAGTAGCTGCAACAAGTCATCGTCGACCGCGCCACCCGACAAGGCATCGGCATACAGGCCTTCGAGGCAATCGGTAACCCCGGCACTGGCCGATGCAACGACGTAGAGCTGCGCCGAACTTTGTGCCGCAACCCAAGACGCGACCCGCCTGTAACACGCTGCGTCAGCCAGCGAGGTGCCACCGAACTTGTGGACTTCAACCGTTGCCTTATCCGACTGCGACATGACACACCTCGGTCAGCTTGGGTTTTCGCTGATGAACAACGGCGCTTAAGCCAGTTTCCAGGTCTGCGACCAAGTCGTCGGCGTCCTCAATGCCTACCGATAGGCGCAACAAGCCATCGGTGATGCCGGCATGCGCTCGCGCAGCTGCATCCATCGCCGCGTGTGTCATGGTTGCGGGATGAGCAATGAGACTTTCAACCCCACCCAGCGACTCGGCCAGGGAAAACAGCTGGAGTGGCTGCAAAAACCGACGAACTGCGGCCTCACCACCAACCAACTCAAAGCTCAACATGCCGCCAAAACCTTGTTGCTGACGATCAGCCAACCGGTGATCGGGATGACTACTCAGTCCTGGGTAGTAGACCCGCGCCACCAGTGGGCTCGCTTCCAGTACCTGCGCAATTCGCAGCGCATTATGCTGATGAATGCGCAAGCGCGCGCTGAGCGTTCGCAAGCCTCGCAAGGTTAACCAGCTGTCAAATGGCGCGCCGGTCAAGCCAAGGCAATTGGCCCACCAGCTGAGTTGTTCAAACAACGGGGCGGTGCCGGCCACCACGCAACCGCCGACCACATCGCTGTGGCCATTGATGTACTTGGTGGTTGAGTGAACAACGATGTCTGCGCCTAAAGCCAACGGCTGTTGCAGTGCAGGCGACAAGAAGGTGTTGTCGGCAACGACGATGGCACCGGCGGCATGTGCCGCGGTGGCCACTTTCGAGATGTCGCTTATGCGCAGCAGCGGGTTGCTGGGGGTCTCTATCCAAACCAGATCTGGTTGATGTTTGGCAATCTCCGCCTCGGCGTTGGCAGCTGTTAGGTCCGCCAGCACCAACTTGATTTGCCCTCGGCAGGCATAGGCATCTAGCAGTCGCCAGGTGCCGCCGTAGCAGTCATGCGCGGCGACGACGGTGGCACCCGGTGCCAGTAATTGCAACACCAGCGTGATGGCGGACATGCCCGACGATGTGACCACGGCACCAACGCCCCCTTCCAACTGCGCAAGTCCCTCCGCCAGAAGATCGCGTGTCGGGTTGCCTGAACGGCTGTAGTCGTACTGTCGTTTCTGATCAAACCCCGCAAAGCTGAAATTCGAGCTCAAGTGCAGCGGCGGTACCACGGCGCCATGATGCTGGTCTGACTCGATGCCGGTGCGAACGGCCAGCGTGCTGTTGCTGATGGTCATGCCGCCACCTCCTCTGTGGTTGATAGTTCGTCGCGGAGAATTGCTGCGATTGCATCCGGCTCCTTGAGAAAGGCGTCATGCCCATAGCCTGACTGGATCTTGTGAAATCGACTTGGTCCGGCGATGCGCTCAGCAAAGTCTCTGCTCTGCTGCGGCGGGATCAAGCGATCTGAGCTCGACGCCACCAAGGTAACCGGACACTCAATATCGACCCCTTCCAGGCGATGCAAATCAGTGGACTGCGATAGAGTTAGATAGGCCCGCGAGGTTGCTCGCCGAGCAAACGCCCAGCCGCGGCTGCGCAGGTAGGCATGCACCGGAAACGAAAAGCCGCCAGGTGCCTGGCCGGGACGGGCATCAAAGCGTTGGTCCAACTCATCGTTGCAACGGTAAGTCACCATCGCCAACGCCCGTGCCAAGGTCAGCGCTTCGGTTTCGCAGCCCTGCTCCAAACCAAGCCGCAACAGATCACGCTGGATGGACCGAAAGGCGGTCGCACTGGGCAATGCGCGATCAGCTGCGCTGATGGCCAGAACGCGCTGGGTACGATGGCCATACAGACGCCCAAAGGACAGCGCAATCATGCCGCCGTACGAGGAGCCGACCACCGCCGCCAACTGGTCCACACCAAGGTAGTCAAGCAGCAGGGCCAACGCACGAGCCTGGTCCCGAGTGTCTATGGCAGGAAAATCACTGTCTTTCCACTCGTTGTGATCGGGTCCGGTGCTGTCGCCGAAGCCGCCGATAAAGTCAAACGATAGAACGCGGACTCGATTGGTGTCGATCGCCTTGCCGGGTCCGGCCAGGTCGCGCCACCAGCCATAGATGTTCTGTGCCGGCTGATCGCATACGTGTCGGTCAGCACTGATGCCGCCAAACACGGCAATGATCGGTCCAACAGACGGGCCTTCGATGCGGTATTTGATTTGCAACCGCGCAAGTCGGTCGCCGTGAGTGAGTTGAAATCGGCTCAGGGTCAAATCCCCGTCGCCGCAGGCAGCATAATCCGCCGGTGAGGTTGAAAGTGTTTGCATTTTCGCAGATCTCCGCTTGGATATGACCCCGGGGGGTCGGTTTCCATCGGAAACCCTGCGGATACCACGACATAGAGGCAACACCCATCGCCACTCGCGTAGCGCTGTGTTGTCACTCATCTCTCGGGGGTGATGTCCGGTCTGAAAGGCCGGTACACTCCGCAGGAGTTAGCACCTATTTCGAAGTGGTTAGCTTCGAAGGTTGCCCCGGCTTCAAAGGGCCTGTCCCTCAGCCGGTCTCGATGAGTCGAGCCGCGATAGTAGGGGAGAATGAATCGTATTGTCAACCAGGAAGGTCACCGTCACTTCGACACGGCTCGTCGAAGCTACCGATTGCCTCAGCGAAGAAGGCAGTGTCTAGCTCGAGGTCGTCCACGGTTAGCCATCCTTGGCTAACGCGGACACGAACTTTCAGAAGCGTGGTTATGAAAGTTCTTCATTTTCAACGGCTTGAAAATGCCGGTCCATCCGTGGACCGGTCGAGCTGGTCCAGAAACGTAAACTGTGGACGCGCTCTAGCTCGCTTTCGCCAGTCTTAAGCTGTTTGGCTCCAGCCCTTTTCCGCGCAACCAATTGCGGTTGAAAAGTCTGGATTGGTAACGTGCCCCGCTATCGCAGAGCATGGTCACGATAGTGTGTCCTGGCCCAAGAAAACGCGCCATCTCAACGGCCCCAGCGACATTGATGCCACTTGAACCACCGAGAAACAACCCTTCCTCCTGTAGCATCAGGTGAACCCAGTCGACACAGCTTTGGTCATCTATCTGCCACCCAGTGTCCACCGGCGCACCGGCAAAATTCTGAGTGACTCTAGTGGTCCCGATGCCCTCAGAGATTGATCCTGGCCCACTGGTCTGGAGTTTGCCACGGGTGACGAAATTGAACATGGCACTGCCTGTCGGGTCAGCCACCGCAGTCAGTATTCGCGGGTTTTGCTCCTTCAGGAAGCGAGACACGCCGCCCAAAGTTCCGCCAGTTCCAACGGCGCAAACAAAACCATCGATCTCAGCTGAGGTCTGTTTCCATATCTCCGGCCCTGTTCCCGAATAGTGGGCGCTTCGATTCGCCGTATTGTCAAACTGGTTGGCCCAGATCGCACCCGGAATGCTCGCAGCCAAACGACCGGCAACCTTCTGAAAGTTTTTCTCACTGGCGTAGGGCGCGGCCGGCACCGGCCGGACCTCGGCCCCCAAAGTTCGCAGCAGCTGCAGCTTTTCCGGTGACTGCGTTTCCGGAATGACAATGATGCAGCGATAGCCGCGAGCGGCACAGATATGCGCCAAACCAATACCGGTATTGCCCGCCGTACCTTCTACCACGGTTCCACCGGGCAACAGCGACCCGGCGCGCTCCGCCGTCTCAATGATGCGCAGCGCTGCACGATCTTTAACCGAGCCACCAGGACTCATGAACTCGGCTTTGCCGAGAATCTGGCACCCGGTCAGTTCGCTGGCGGCCTGAAGACGAATCAGTGGCGTGTTGCCAATAGCCGACTCTATCGTCATGCAGCTGCGCTCTGTGTCGAGTAAGCATTGGCCCTGGCAACTTCACCAATAATCACCAGTGCCGGTGCGCGAACGCGCTCTCGAGTGGCAACATTCGCCACCGCGGCCAAACTGGAGCGAAGTACGCGCTGCTCTGGCCTGGTGCCATTCTCAACGATAGCCACCGGTGTGCTTGAACTGAGCCCATGCGCAATCAGTTGCTGTGTTTGTAACGCCAGATTGCCAATACCCATGTACAAAACGATGGTGTGCTTGCGCGCGGCCAGTTCGGCCAGTTCGGCCATCGCTGCTGTTTCATCACCATCGCTGCGCAGCTGCCCGGTAGCCAGCACACAGCCGTGCGCCAGATCCCTGTGCGTCAACGGAATCCCCGCCGATGCGGCACAGCCGGTGGCAGCGGTAATGCCAGGCACCACCGTTACCTCGATGCCCAAGGCTTCAACAGCTTCCAATTCCTCGCCACCGCGACCGAACACGAAGGGGTCACCGCCTTTGAGGCGCACAACGCGCCGTCCGGCAGTTGCATACTTCAAGATCATGCTGGTGATGTCGCTTTGCGTGTCAGAAGACCCACTGGAGGTCTTACCAACGTCGACCAACTCGGCATCTCTGCGGCACTTGTCAATGATCGCCGGCGCTACCAGCCGGTCGTACAACACCACGTCGGCCTGTTGCATCAGACGCAAAGCCTTTAGCGTCAACAACTCAGGATCGCCGGGGCCGGCTCCAACCAGGGCCACCGAACCGGAACACCGTTTGGTCGCGTGCGTCTCTAGCAGTTGCGAAACGCTATCGTTGGCCTGACGCCATTGGCCGGCCTGCGCTTGTTTGGCTGCATCACTTTCCAATAACTGCTCCCAGAACGCGCGGCGCCGCCCAATGCCACCGAGGCGCTGACCAACGCGTTCACGCCAGGCTCGAGCCAGACGCGCCACTGCACCGAGCTTTTCAGGCAACCATTGCTCGAGGCTACGACGCATCAGGCGCGCCAATACTGGAGACGCCCCACCGGTGGACACAGCCACCATCACCGGGTCGCGATCAATAATCGCTGGAACGATGAAACTTGACAGCTTGGGATCGTCAACGACGTTGACCGGGATACCTCGGGTCCGAGATGCCACTGCCACCGCGCGATTCAGGTCGCGATCTGAGGTCGCCGCGATAACAAGTGCGACGCCGGCCAGCTGATCTTCATGGAAGGTTTGCCCAATGGCATCCAATTGGCCAGCAGCGGCACGGCCATTGAGGTTTTCAGTCAGTTGCTCGGCAACCACCCCAACGCGTGCGCCAGCTCGCAACAACAGCTGAATCTTTCGCTCCGCGACCTGGCCACCACCGACCACCAGGGCACGTCGATGACGGATATCGAAAAACGTTGGAAAATAGTCCATCACGCAACCTCCTTTTGTCGATGCAGACCACACTCGCGTGTTTCGGGGTTTTCCCACCACCAACGGCCAGCCCTAATGTCTTCGCCCTTTGCGATCGGTCGAGTGCAGGGCGCGCAACCGATGCTTGGAAAGCCTTTGTCGTGAAGCTCGTTGTACGGAATGTCTGCCGTTCGAATGGCATGCCAGACATCATCGTTGCTCCAGGCCAGAAGCGGATTGACCTTGTCCAGCGAAAACGCCGGGTCGGGGCCGATCTCGGGTACATCCACTCGCGTTACAGACTGCGAACGACGCAGGCCGGTAATCCAGGCATCCTGACCTTGCAGCGCTCTCTTAAGCGGCTCAACTTTGCGCACAAAGCAGCATGACTTGCGATTTTCGATGCTGTCATAGAAGCCATTGATTCCCTGGTCGGCCACCAGCGACTGTGTCGCTTCAGCCAACGGGGCGTAAACGGTCATTCGTTTCTGATACCGCCGCTCAAGCCGGGCAATGAGCTCATGATTGGCCGGATGCAGGCGCCCGGTGTCGAGGGTGAAGATCTTCACCTGCGGAAAGTCGCGCCAGATCAAATCGGTGAGAACCACGTCCTCAGCACCCAGACTGTTGGCGAAAACCAGCTTGTCATAACGAGCTACAGCGGTATCAAGGATGGCTTTGGTGCGGGCCAGCCGCTGCGCATAGCCTTGCGGCGAGAACGAGTTCATTTTCAGTACCCTGTGGTTTGATAAGTCGTGAATTGACTATAGGTCGGTGCCATGGCTGCACGGAAAGAACTTGTTATTGGGTGGCTATGTCGCTTGGTTATATAGGGTGGTTCGCTTCACTTCTTTTTTGAAAGAATGCCTGTGCCGATCCACTCATGACAATCAGGGGTTGACGCCGTATACGCAATCGGGTTATTCCTAAAAAGGCAATGACACACCTCATCATCCAAATTTGCTGCTGTCCAATGTGTACCCGGCCCGGGTTACGCAGGCGTGCGGCTGACATTTGGTTGAGCTAAAAATTCCAAATAAATCCAGGCACTTATAGCGAAACCCGGGAACGTCGAGCGGCGACGTACTGGAATCAAAGTGAGCTATTCGGAATGACCTGGCATGAAACTCCAACAACTACGCTTCTTCAAGGCAGTGGTCGACAACGACCTTAATATTTCGGCGGCGGCCGATGCGCTTTATACCTCGCAACCTGGCGTTAGCAAACAGCTCAAACTACTTGAGGAAGAGCTGGGCCTGCCATTATTTCAACGCTCAGGGAAAAGCCTGACGCAATTGACCGAAGCTGGGACAGCTGTCCTGGAACGGGCTCAAAGCATCCTCACCGAAGTGGCCAACATCAAGTCGCTGTCGGACGATTTTGAGCGCGGCAGCGAAGGGGAACTGACCATTGCCACCACCCATACCCAAGCTCGGTATGTCTTGCCCGAAATCATTACCGAGTTTCGCCAGCAGTGGCCCGGAATCAACTTCCACCTGCAACAAGGCACCACTGAACAATTGACGCAAATGCTGGAAAACGGCCAGGCTGATCTGGCGATCGCGTCCGGGCCTGCGCAGGTCGCCGAATCGGTCGAACTCACTTCCTGCTACCAGTGGCACCGCGTACTGTTGATGCCCAAGGCCCATCCTCTTGCCAAACTGTCCAAGCCAATCAGCCTGGAGCAGCTGGCAGAACAGGCACTTATAACGTATTCGTTCAGTATCGGTCGAGAGTCGTCCTTACTGCGCTCATTTCGTGAGCGAGCAATGAAGGCCAATGTGGTTTTGACTGCCCGCGACGCTGATGTCATCAAGACCTATGTCCGTCTTGGCATGGGAATCGGTCTGGTCGCTGAAATGGCGGTAGAAAATGAAGACAGATCAGGATTGGCGATTGTTCGTACCGACCACCTTTTTGACCCGATCTCGACTTGGGTAGCACACCGTACTGATGCAGTTGTTCGCGGCTATACTCGCGCCTTCATCAACGCCTTTACAGATCGCATGCAACATCGCCTGTCCGCTGCCTCTGTTGCTCAAAATTGAACGCGGTCGATGGACGAACTGCAAAACAGATGATAGCGTTCCAACTTGTGTTCAGGTTGCTGACACCGACCAGCAAGACAAGACCAACAGTGAACTGTTGCTTCGATCGCAGGTCGAATATTGGATAACCGTATGATTTGAGGTTTTTTGCTGTGCGTACCACTTTGTATATCAGCTTGATTTTCTTTTGCCTGGCCAGCGCAGCGAGTGCGGCCAAGCTTTACAAATGGGTCGACGAGGATGGCAAGGTGTTCTATAGCGACCAGGTGCCACCGGAACACAATGATCGTGAGCGCCATCAACTCAATAGCCAGGGCATCGTCGTCGAAACCGTTGACCGAGCTCTTACGCCAGAGGAGATCGCTGCAGAGAAAGAGCGCATAAAGGCAGAAGAAGAAGCTACGCGTATCGCCGAAGAGCGCCGACGGGCCGACGAGGTCCTGCTACGCAGCTACGCCAGCGAAGATGACATCGTCAGGTCTCGAGAACAGAAGCTGGAGGCTGTTCGACGCACCATAGACGTCACCAAGGCCACCATCGAGTCTCAAAACCGAACATTGTCGGACATGATCAAACGAGCCGCTGATTTGGAGCGTGCCGGTCAGGAAGTGAGCCCGGCCTTGCGCAGCTCAATTGATGTCATGCGCACTCAGATCAAGGGTCAGGAAGACACCATCGCTCGCAAAGAGCAGGAGATGGAGGATATCCGAGCTCAGTCGGAACGAGACCTGGCACGTTTTCAGTTGGCGAAACAACGCATAGAGCTCGAGTAGTGGTGGCCAATGTAATGAGCGCTGGTCACCAACTCACTACAGCAGGAATCGCCTAGTTCGACTGCAACGCCTTAAGGCGACCCCTGAAGAGACGGCGCTCCTGCGCCGTGGCAAGTGGCTTAGAAAGGCAATTCCAGCGTATCGTCCACTGCCAGAATCTGTTCGCGGAATGTTTCTTGAATCCGCTTCAATGCTTCTTCATTATCGGCATCAAACCGCAATACCAAACAGGGCGTTGTGTTCGACGATCGCACTAGCCCCCAGCCATCATCGAAATCTGCTCGAATACCATCAATGGTCGTGATTCGCGCTGTTTCGAAATTGGCAAACTTCTGGAATCGATCGACAAAGCGGTAGTTGTCTCCTTCCTTGGTGTGGATTTTTAACTCCGGCGTACTAACACCCTTCGGTAGCTCCTCAAACACCTCGTCGGCCTCACGACCGTCGGCAGCCAATATCTCCAACAGGCGACAAGCCGAATACAGGCCATCATCGAAACCGTACCAGCGCTCTGAAAAGAAGAAATGACCACTCATTTCACCCGCCAACTCGGCCCCAATTTCCTTCATTTTGCCCTTGATGAACGAGTGACCGGTCTTCCACATGACTGGACTGCCACCAGCTTTGAGGACTTCGGCGGCCAGGTGGCCAGTGCATTTGACGTCATAGATGATGGCCGCGCCCGGCTTTCTGGACAAAACGTCGCGGGCAAACAGCATTAACAGACGGTCGGGAAATACCATCTCCCCCTGCTTCGAAATCACACCCAGGCGGTCACCGTCGCCATCGAAGGCAACGCCCAAATCAGCATCGAACTTAGCCACTGTTGCCCTAAGGTCAGACAGGTTCTCGGGAACACTGGGGTCCGGATGATGATTTGGAAACGTTCCATCGACCTCGCAATACAGCGGTACGACCTCGCAGCCGATTTCTTCAAGCAGTCGGGGAGCAATTGCCCCGGCAATTCCATTGCCGGCATCGACAACCACTTTCAACGTTTGTTCCAGCTGCACATCACCGGCAATTGCGTCAATGTAGTCCTCGACGACATCGATCTCCTGAACGCCGCCGCTACCAGAGCTGAGGTCACCTTCGATGATGCGTTGATGCAGGCTCTGAATGTCATCGCCAGACAAGGTTTCACCTGCCAGTACAATCTTGAACCCATTGTAGTCGGGTGGGTTGTGGCTGCCGGTTACCATCACGCCCGACGCAGTGCCAAGGTGCTGCGCTGCGAAATAGAGCACGGGTGTTGGAACAGCGCCGATATCAATGACATCGAGTCCAGAGTTACGCAGCCCGTCAATCAATGCCTCGGACAACATCGGCCCGGATTTGCGCCCATCGCGCGCTACACATATTTCGCTGACACCCCGGGCCTGACCTTCAGAGCCAATGGCGACACCGATAGAGTAGGCCGCGTCTGCAGACAACATCTCACCCACGATGCCACGGATGTCATACGCCCTGAACATGGTGGCGTCGATGTCGGCGTCCACAGTCCCATCCCGTTTTCTGGACTGAGTGGCATCGGGTTCCATTTGCTTAATTTTTCGCAAGATTTTTTCGTCCAATTCAATTTTCTCTTGGGGTTGCGAAGACACGATGTCCGCCAGTGAATCTTCCTTGGCTCGGACCGGCTTTACTTTTCGCAAACGGGTGCGGACAACGACCAAACCGATCGCGGCAACGATGCAGGCGCCGATCATGCTCCACAAAAACGTTCTGTTGCGTGTGTCCAGCATCATAAAACTGCTGCCAACGCCATAAGTCACCCGAAACATCGTACCGGGAACGGTCAGTGAATCGGTTTGCTCGGCCGAGCCCCCTCTGCCGACCGATTTAATCACAAGATCATTCCAGGAACCGTCACCTTGCCGCAAATCCAGATAACCTGAGGGCACCGTATCGATAACGTCCACTACCTCGGACAACAGACTTCCCGGCAGCCCGACTTCAAGCAATCCAATGACATTTTCGCCATCGAAAACCGGCTGCACGATGCTGAAACGCTGACGGTCTGTACCGAACCAATGCAGCTCAACAGGCGGCGCGGTACCACTCTCTCTGGCTCGCATCAACATGTCTAGCGCCGCAAAGCTTATGCCATCTACAAAATCAGTCTTCTCAACATTCGGCAAATGCAAGCGGACTGTTTCTGAGCGCCCAATCATGGCCTCAACTGCCGCCTGTGCCTGTTCAGCATCGGCGGTACCCAGGAAGTAGCCTCGAACCTCAGGCAATGCTGCGGCTTCGGCGACTTCAAGTCGTTCGCGTTCAAAACGTTCGGCGACGGAATCGACAACCCAATCAGCCAATCGTGCCAATTGCTGCTGATCGGTATCGGCCTTGTGCAGCATCCACAACTGGTGAGCACAAACCATCACGCCCCAGATGCACAAGGCAACGCCGACCACCATACCCAGGGCCATCGGGTCGATCTTCGGCAGCCTTAATGCCAACTTGCGCGCTGCGGTGGTCGCCTGGAGTGCCGGTTTTTTCATGCGCGCCCGCTGTGGCCGAAACCACCCTGTCCGCGATCGGACTGATCAAATGTATCGACCACCTCAAATGTGGGCACGACCACCGGAACAACAACCATCTGCGCGATTCGGTCTCCCGGAGATACGTCGAATGGCTCCTTGCCTCGGTTCCACATCGACACATACAGCGGCCCTTGATAATCAGAGTCGATCAAACCGACCAGGTTGCCAAGTACAATGCCGTGCTTGTGTCCAAGTCCTGAACGTGGAAGCAGTACGGCTGCCAAAGTCGGATCCGCCAAGTGAATGGCGATCCCGCTGGACACCAACTCGCACTGCCCCGGATGCAAGGTCATCGGGGCATCGATACAAGCTCTAAGGTCTACGCCTGCTGAACCGGTTGTCGCCGGCTCCGGGAGGGGGAACTCAGTACCAATCCGCGCATCCAGAATTTTCACCTGAACGACTGGCTTCATGCGCGATACTCGGAACATAAATCATGAAAGATGCGTACTGCCAGCCGCGACTTGCTGGCCATCGCATGCTTTTTCTCATTTGTCTTTGTCAGCACAGTAACCTCATTACAAGCAGCGTCGAAACCAGTTCCTTTACAACCAACAAGATTGGCCACAATCATGTTCGCTCCTTTTTTCTGGAGCTTGTCCGACGCATGTTTTTCGAGCTGGTCTGTCTCTGCGGCAAAGCCGACGACCAGTTGCGGACGCCCATCCATTGCAGCCACGGATGCCAAAATGTCTTTGGTTCGTCCAAGCTCAAGTTGAAATGTTTCATTCACCTTTTTGATCTTCTTTGCAGCCACGTTCGCCGGCGAGTAATCGGCGACCGCTGCACAACTAACGAAGATATCACAATTGACGGCCAACTCTGTGACTTGTTGATACATCTGCGCCGCGCTTCGAACCGAGTGCAATCGCACACCATGCGGCTGGGTCAGGCGCACCGGCCCGGACACCATTGTGACCTCGGCACCGGCCAGCTGCGCCGCTCGCGCCAATGCAAAGCCCATGCGCCCGGAGCTTCGATTGCCGATAAAACGAACCGGGTCCAAGTCCTCATAGGTCGGCCCAGCGCTGATCAGCACACGAACGCCCTCCATGCGCGGCACACCTTCATCGAGCTGAATAATCGACTCGACCAACTCGTCAGGCTCCAGCATTCGTCCGGGCCCCACCTCGCCACAGGCCTGATCGCCAACACCGGGCCCCAGTACCGCAACGCCCCTTGACGCCAGGCGCTCGACATTCTCAGCCACTGCAGGGCTAGCCCACATTTGGCGATTCATGGCCGGGGCAATCGTGATCGTCGCCGCCGTCGCCAGGCACAAAGTCGTCAACAGATCATCAGCCATCCCATGCGTCAATCTGGCGATCGCATTTGCCGTAGCCGGCGCAATCAGAATATGGTCGGCCCAGCGCGCCAGTTCGATGTGTCCCATGGCCGCTTCTGACTCAGGGTCAAGAAGGTCTGTGCCAACTCGCTGACCGGAAACCGCTTGAAAGGTTAGCGGCGCGATGAACTGTGTGGCAGCCTTGGTCATGACAACCTTGACCTCAGCGCCGGCCTCAATCAAACGCCTAACCAGTTCCACCGACTTGTAGGCAGCAATGCCCCCACATACGCCGACCAGGATTCGACGGCCATCTAGATCCAGTTTGTGTTCGGACTCTGCCATATTTTCGGCTCCAGAAAAAACAACCACCACTACCCATTGAGTGTGTCGCAATAGTCCGTCCTGGACTAGCAACACCACGCAACCCGAGAAGCGCGGTTATCGGGTTCCATACATTTCAACGGCTTAGGGCCCATCGAAATGGGCGATACATCCATGTATCGCGTCGGCTGTTGTTTCGCGACAGCCTCCTTGGGCATGACGGCGCAGCTATGCCGATCGGAATACGCTGATTTGAGGGAAAATTCTTATACCAACTGTTGGATTTTACTCGTTTACAGGACGCAGACCCAAATCCAGACTACACATTGCGGTAATTGCGCTGAGCGATAGCGCCAAATGACAACCACATAGGGAGAGCCATAGCGATGGAATTGCCACGAGAAAAACTGCTACGCCTCGGTGCAGATGCACTGACCGATGCTGAACTGTTGGCACTGTTTCTACGAACGGGTAGCAGAGGTCGGCCGGTGCTCGGCCTGGCGCATCAACTGCTACAGCAGTTTGGCGGGCTTGGTGCATTGTTGCGCAGCAATCACCAACAGATGTGCAGCGCGATAGGCATCGGGCCCGCCAAGGCTTGCCAACTCGCCGCAATCATGGAGATGGCCTGCCGCTATCGACACGACGAAATCAGCAACAAGGCAATGACCAACCCACAATCAACCAGGCTCTGGTTGACCACAAAACTTGGCCGTCGCCGGCAGGAGGTCTTCGCAGCGTTATACCTCGATAGCCGGCACCGGCTGCTATCCTATGAAGAGCTGTTTTTTGGCACCATAGATGGGGCTGCCGTGCACCCCAGGGAGGTGGCGCGTCGTGCTTTGGAGTTGGACGCCGCAGCAATTATTGTTTGCCACAATCATCCATCCGGTGTGGCGGAACCCAGTGCACAGGACCGTGCCATTACCAAACGCCTGCGCAGCGCCCTGGCGCTGATTGACGTTACCTTGCTGGATCACTTTATTATCGCCCACGACAATATGGTGTCGATGGCAGAGCTGGGAATGGTTTGAAGCTGCACGTCCATGCCGGCTAACCGTAGTTCCAGAGCCGGCCATTGTGCCGGCCAGCCGGATTACTTGATCTTCGCTTCCTTGTACATCACGTGTTTGCGAACCACGGGATCGTACTTTTTCATCTCCATTTTTCCAGGAGTGTTTTTCTTGTTCTTGTCGGTGGTGTAGAAGTGTCCGGTACCAGCCGAAGAAACCAGGCGAATTTTGTCACGCATGATCTTGCCTCAATACTTTAGAATTTGACGCCGCGCGAACGCAGGTCAGCGAGAACGGAGTCAATCCCTTTCTTGTCGATAATACGCAAGCCCTTGGTAGAGACGCGCAATTTTACCCAGCGGTTCTCGCTGGCGACCCAGAAACGGTGGGTGTGCAGGTTAGGCAGAAACCGACGACGCGATCGGTTGTTCGCGTGCGATACGTTGTTTCCGGTGACCGTGCGTTTGCCGGTGACCTGACATACTCGAGCCATGTCGAAATTCCTCAAGAAATCTTTATCGATTTGAAGGGACAGCCAGCAATAAAGCGGCTTAGCCCAAAACAGCCGGGCATAGTACCACCGCGATGCCTGTCGAGCAACCGCAAAAACCGGCTACTCGACAGATTTTTGCTTGCCTAAGCCATCGCTGTCTGCGTGGTGTAGGTTCTCAGCGAGGCCGCGAACTCTTCGAGACGGCGGATACCACTGGCCTCGGCCTCTCGACACCATTGACGTAGCTGCTCCAGCAAGGCGTCCGGGTCTGTGCTGGACCGGTCCCAAATGGTCTTCAGTCGCTCTCGATAGTCGTACAGAACGCTAAGCGCCGCTGACTCCTGCAGCAATTGCTGCAAGCCCTGTTGTCGTGGACGATTCAAAAACCGTGGTTCGGCCTGTAGCAAGCCCAGAGTCTGCCGCTTGATGCCTCTGATCGAGTCACCAGCGCGAGTCATCTCTTCGGCCGCTGCGGGCTTCAATACTTGTGCGTAATAATTGCGCATGACCGTAAAACGATGCGCGAACACCGCCTTTAACGTGTCTGGATCGATCGTCGATTTATTCGGATCCACTTCCAGTTGCGGCGCGACGCGGCGGATAGTGGCCAGTCCACAAGCGCTGAGCATGCGGATAATCACCCAACCAATGTCAAACTCCCACTTGCGCATGGAAAATCGTGCCGAACTCGGGAAAGCATGGTGGTTGTTGTGTAATTCTTCGCCGCCAAGGAAAACACCCCAAGGCGTCAGGTTGGTCGAAGTGTCTTCGGTATGGAAGTTGCGATAACCGCTCCAATGGCCCAGACCATTGATGACACCGGCAGCGAACAGCGGTATCCACACCACCTGAATCGCCCAGAAGGTAATGCCCAGAACGCCAAACAGGGCGATATCAAGCGCCAGCAACAAGGTTGGTCCAAGAACCCAACGGCCGCTATACAACTGCCGCTCAAGCCAGTCATCCGGCGTGCCATGACCATACTTTTCCATGGTCTCTTTGTTGGTGCGCTCATCGGTATACAGCTGTACGCCATGAAACAGCACCTTGGTGATTCCATACACCTGAGGGCTGTGTGGGTCTTCTGCGGTCTCGCAGCGCGCATGGTGCTTGCGATGAATGGCCACCCATTCCTTGGTCTCCATTCCTGTCGTCAGCCACAACCAGAACCGGAAAAAGTGCGAAACCACCGGGTGCAAATCCAGCCCACGATGGGCCTGACAACGGTGCAAGAAGATGGTCACTGACCAAACGGTGATTGACGTGACTATAAGCAAAGCCACAATCATCTGGACGATCGAAAAGTTCGCCAATCCCTGGGTCAAAAATGTGTACAGTTCTTGATTCATGATTTTTTGATTTGGGCCTCTCGGCGCTGGAAATGGATCATACGAAAATGCTGGGGCAAGCCTGAAGCTTCACTCCGACTCAAACCCGTCAGTCATTATAGACCAATTTGTGACAGACAAGCGTCAGGGCCGCAACCAGATCATTGGATCGCGGCGTTTCAGCCAAGGAAGCTAGGGAAGCTCTCTATATCTCCACCATCTCGAAGTCATCCTTGGCGACCCCGCAATCCGGACAGGTCCAGGTATCAGGCACATCGTCCCAGCGCGTACCCGGCGCAATGCCGTCCTCTTCCCAACCTTGGGCTTCGTCGTAAATCAGTCCACACACGACGCACATGAAGGTTCGGTATGGCAACATATCGGTATTGGATGGTGTTTGCATTTAGGGAAGATCATCAAGACTGTTGGAGAAAAATTTAACGTGCACCATACCCAGCGCGAGCCGGCGGCAAACGTCTCTATATACGTTATTACGCCGCAGTGGTCGGACACCAGACGTTTGCTCAACGCAAGCGATCAGGCACTCAACAATGGCGTATCGTTGCTTCAATATCGGGACAAGCTGCGCGATTTCAACGCTCAGCTCGCTGTTGGTCGAGCGCTGGCGCAATTGTGTCGGCAGTATGCGGTACCTTTTATTGTCAACGACAACGTCGAATTGGCGGTTCAACTCGAAGCTGACGGCGTCCATCTTGGCCAGCATGATGGGGCGATTGAATCTGCCATCAACAGCGGTCTCGAACGCGTTGGCATATCGTGTTACAACCAGCTTTCACGGGCTGTCGAAGCGGCAAAGTCAGGAGCCACCGAGGTAGCCTTCGGCAGTTTCTATCAATCCTCGACCAAGCCAGATGCAGTTACCGCGAAGCCATCACTGCTAGCCGACTTCATTGGCTGGAGATCAGATGCAATCAGCCCCAGATTGGTTGCCATCGGTGGCATCAACGCCGACAATGCTAAACCGCTCGCTTTGGCCGGTGCTGAGTACCTCGCCGTCAGCGGGGCAATTTACGCGGCCGACGATGTGGCCGCGGCGACCCGAAACCTGATCAACTCTGTAAATTGAGATTCTGAAAGCTCATGCAAAATGCCCATTGGTATCAACGCGCTCTGAAGCCGATCCCCGGCGGCGTAAACTCGCCGGTCCGTGCATTCAAAGGCGTCGGTGGTGACCCCAGATTCATTGCCAGCGCCGAGGGCGCATACGTCCAGGATATAGAAGGTCGCAGATATATCGACTATGTCGGCTCTTGGGGGCCGATGATTGCCGGTCACGCGCACCCTGAAGTGATTGATGCGGTAACGGCGACAGCGGCTCGTGGGCTCAGCTTTGGAGCGCCCACAACGCTGGAAGTCGAACTGGCTGAGCGCGTTTGCGAGCTGGTCCCGGCGATGGATCAGGTACGCATGGTCAACTCCGGAACAGAGGCCACCATGAGCGCTCTGCGCCTGGCGCGGGCAGCAACCGAGCGTGATCTGGTCATCAAGTTTGATGGCTGTTACCACGGCCATGCCGACAGCTTCCTGGTGCAAGCTGGCAGCGGCGCGCTGACACTGGGCATTCCCAACTCTCCGGGTGTTCCCGAAGCCCTGGCACAATTGACCATGTCATTGCCGTACAACGACATCGAATCGCTCAATCAGGC
>BQJN01000051.1 GCA_021604725.1 Lysobacteraceae bacterium
TAGGTCTTTTGACGCGCTCGCCCTGGCACACGGAAGTGCCAGCATTTTCCAACTTGTTGAAAATGAAGGGTTTCAATGACCGCGCTCCTTGAAACCCGTGTCCGCGTTGGCCATGGATGGCTAATCGTGGACGACCTCTAGTTATAGTTAAGCGACGGCCACGTCCGATCCGAGCACGTCCAACCCCAGTGGACGGCGTTCTGCCAAAATCTCTGTAGCCATTTCTGCGCACTGCCCGCAGGACGATGAACAGCCTGTTCGAAAGCGCAACTCACCAAGCGTTTCAACGCCTTCGGCGGCGGCCTGTCGAATGGTGCGATCTGTAACGGCGTGACAAATACAAACGTACATGGCGAAACGGGCAAAGTTGATGACAACAACCCTCATTCTAAGTACGAATGAGAATGATTGTCAACAACATTCAAGCTTTTTGATGCAAATCAACATTCGCGGTTGCAAATACGAATGATTCGCAATAACCTTCGTGTTATCGGGTCTTGCTGACCCCTATTTCTTGCCTAGCAACCGATTTAATAAGGAATTGCCAACGTGTCGTACCGTAAGCTGACAGCTGCCGTCCTGGCTTCTCTGTCCTGCACTACCTTCGCCGCCGATGATATTGATGCCCCAACAGTGGCCAATGCGCAGATCAACAGCTTCATCGCCTTGCCCTTCTACCTCGACCCGGTGACCATTATTGGTGACCCCGAGAAGCTGCAACAGGTCACCGGTGCTGCTTACCTGATCACTGACGAAGACTTGCAACGGTTTGAGTTCAGTGATGTCAATCGCGCACTGCGTCAGGTGCCTGGTGTCTCTCTACAAATTGAGGACGGCTATGCGCTGAGGCCCAATATTTCGATTCGAGGCACGGCATCAGAGCGAAGCTCGCGAATTACGCTGCTGGAAGACAACGTCCTGATCGCACCGGCGCCGTATTCAGCCCCTTCGGCCTACTACTTCCCGACATTTGGACGCATGAATGGCGTTGAGGTTCTGAAAGGGCCATCAGCCATAACCCAAGGCCCTTACACGGTGGGCGGTGCCATCAACTTCCTGTCGACACCGATTCCAAGCGACCGTGCCGGCATGTTGCTAACGGAGTTTGGCAGCAACGACACTATCCGAGTGCATGGCTGGTACGGCGAAGATGACGGTCAGTTTGGCTGGCTGGCTGAAACGCACCAATGGCGTTCTGACGGCTATCAAACCATCGACAACTCGAACTCCGCAACCGGCCTGAGCAAAGAGGACTGGATGGTCAAGTTGCGCTTCGGCTCCGACCCCAACAGCAACACGCAACACCAGTTCAACCTGAAATTGCAGTACGCCGCGGAGGATTCAGAGCAAAGCTATCTTGGATTGACAGATAGCGACCTTAACGCCAGCCCGTACCGACGTTATAGCGCTTCCCAGCTCGACAACATCAGTACTGAGCACAACCAGGTCATCGCGCGCTACGCAGTCGAGTTCTCCAATGAGCTGCGCCTGTCGGCCACCGCCTATCACAACGATCACAAACGCAACTGGTTCAAAACCGAAGGTATCGACGTCGATGGCAGCAGCGATGCCGGCTCGTTTAGCCGCACGTCGTGGTTCAACGTGATCCAGGCAGTCAACCTCGGCGAGTCCTTGGGTGGTCTCAATCCGGCCGAATGGCAGGCCATCCTGGATGGCGGCGACACCCTGCCCGGCAGTATCCAGGTCCGAGCCAACAATCGAAGCTATTTGTCGCAAGGCATTCAACTTGGCTTCGACAAGCCCCTGGGCAACGACAACGTTCGACACCTGCTGACCGGCGGCATTCGTTTTCATCAAGACGAGGAAGACCGATTGCAGCGTAACTCGACCTACCACATGCAAAGCGGAACGCTGGTTCTCGATGACATCGGCCTCAACGGCAACGCCGGCAACCGCCTGCAAGAAGCAGACGCTATTGCCGTTTGGCTGCACGACACCATCACCTTTGGCGACTGGACCCTGACCCCTGGTCTGCGCTACGAGACCATGGACCAGAAACGCACCCGTTGGGAGATTCGACCCGGCCAGACTGACGACCCATCATCTCGCGCCGCCGACAACCTCCGAGATACACGTGAAAACGACACCGATGTGTTGATTCCCGGGTTCGGCGCGCTGTACCAGGTCAACCAGCAATGGAGCGTGTTGGGCGGTGTACACAAGGGATTTACTGCACCGACCAACTCGCCGGGCGTGCGGGAAGAGGAAAGCATTAACTACGAAGCCGGATTCCGCTTCCGCGGTGACCGCATCAGTAGCGACGTCATTGGTTTTTATACCGACTACGACAACCTTCTCGGTGTCTGCACCAACTCTTCGGGCGGCGACTGCGAGATCGGTGACGCCTTCAATGGGGACGCGGCGTCCATCCTTGGCCTTGAGGTGCTGTTTGCGACTGACATGTCGAGCAGCGGCCACTACGCCATGCCCCTGCAAATCAGCTATACCTACATGGACGCCAGCTTTGATTCGGACATCGCTGATACCGATTTCTTTGGCACCGTATCCAAAGGTGACCCACTGCCCTATGTACCGGACCACCAACTGTACGCCATGGCAGGCTGGGAAGGGCAACAGTTCAGCTCGTACCTAAGCGGCACCTACACCGACGCGGTCTGCGTGAAGGCCAGCTGTGGACCATTTGAGCAAACTGACTCAAGCGTAGTGTTTGATCTTGCCGCCCATTATCAACTGACCCCCCGTGTCAACGTTTACGGCCTGATCGACAACATATTCGATGCTACCGACATCGCCGGTCGCCACCCCTATGGAGCGCGCCCAAACAAAGATCGAACCTATACGCTGGGTCTCCGCGTCGACCTGTAAGAAACTCGACTATAGCGACAAGCACCGTCGACTTTGGCGGTGCTTGTCCATTTGATGCAGCTGCAAAATCGCGACAACGCGCCCTCACCCCTCCCTGGTTCTCACTGAAATACCGCGCATCACTTGAGATATACTAGCCGCCATTATTCATGGAGGTTCGCTGGCAGGGCGAATCCGGCTAAGCAGGTTGATCGCTCAAGATGCAACGCCAGATCCGTCCCGGCATTGAAAAGGCCATGGTGGTCATTTCCGGCATGCTCATAATTGTTCTCAAGCCTATGTTTTTAGTGAAGTGTCTGGCGATGGGTGGCCGCCTTCATGAATAATGCAGGCTAGGAAAGCTTTTGGGGAGCAGTTGATTGATGAGGGGCATCGACCAGGCAAACTATGACCGTGAGGTCAGACCCGCGCAGACTGCGCTTCGACCGGTGGCGCGCCCCGGTTCGGTGCAGCAATGAATCGCCCGGTTTTAATCACAGGCTGTCAACGATCAGGCACCACACTGCTCAGTCTGATGCTCGATTCACACCCCATGATTACGTCAGTCGACGAGGTCCATTTCAGGCCGCAACACCTGAAACACTACCTGAATGCACCAGAGTTTCACCCCGTAGTCGCATTCAAGCTCCCCGGCTCGGCACACGAGGTAGACGCCTTCGCGAGGATACCTGGCGGCGCTACGGTGTGGTGCAGTCGCGGTGCCCGAGCAACGGTCGCCTCAATGTTGACCGCAAAAATCGCCACCGGCGACGAACAACCGGTAAGCTGGGCCAGGCATCGCTTGGGCGCGCAGCGCGAAATCAACGCCTGTCTGAACGCGCTGAAACAGCAAGGTCGCCCATTGCATCCAGGTGCGGTTGAAACCCTGCAAGAACTTCAGTCGACTGGAAAGCGAGCTGCCGGGCGAATGCTCGGTGTCCGGGCCGCGTGTTGGTGTTGGCTATTGAAAATGCGCATGCTTCGTCGATCGAAGAAGCTGGGACTTGCTGTGCATGAAGTCAAATACGAGACGCTAACCTCAGATCCTGAGGGCACCATGCGTGAGCTGATGGTTCATCTGGCAGTGCCATGGGACCCGGCCGTACTTCAACATCATCAATCACACCGCGGCCAGGTCACAGGTGGCACCATCGCCGATCGTGCCATCGATCAACGATCAGTCGAACGCTGGCGTTCAGTGCTCGACGAAAATGAGTTGTCGATGGTGCACTCACTCATTGGGCAATAACAGCCATGTGCCAAGGTGAGCTCGCAAGATCCAAGCCGTAGCTCACGGTTAGGTCGCTCTGGCGGCGACCAGCCAATAACCCAGAAAGGCCATGAGCAGACCCAACACGTTTTGCAACACGACATTGACAATGGCCAGGGACCATTCGCCATTTCTTGCCAGCTCCAGCGACTCCATGGCAAATGTTGAAAACGTCGTAAAGCCGCCCAGCAGACCGACCGCAAGCAATAGCCTGAGCTCGGGCGATAACCAGCCACGAACCATCGCCGCCGCGAATACTACGCCGATTAGCAAACACCCAAGTGCATTGACCAATACTGTGGCCCATGGAAATACCGTGGTTCCAGACCACAACCCAAGTTTGACCGATACGATGTAGCGAGCGACCGATCCGACTGCGCCACCTGCCGCGACCATTAACAGTTGCATTGCATTCATCGGCCCATGATACATTCACCCTTACTTGTTGATGGCAAACAGATCAAACATGGGGCCACCAGATAGCAAACAAATAGTAGGCTTGGGTTACCGATTCGGAGCCGGTCTGGTCGACCTCATCATCTTCTGTGGCGCGTGCGGGCTACTGCAGCTGACGCTGTTCAATCATCCACACCCAGAACCCTCTGCGGTTCGAGCCCTGGCCTTGCTTCCAATGTTGATATGGCCCCTATGCTGGTGGGCATTCGGCCGAGGACCTGGTGGGTGGATGATGTCGTCCAGGCTAGTGAACGCAGACGGCAGTAGGCTTGGCCTGTTTCGGGCGCTATGGCGGTTCGTCGCAATGTGGCTAACGCTACTGCCTCTTGGGCTCGGATTCTGGTCCGGAGCCTGGAACAAGCAGGGTCGCACATGGTACGACCGCTTGTCGCGAACTCGAGTGACAGGTGACGAGTCATTTCTGCCACCCGGCGAAGTCAAGTTCTAACAGGCGGTCGAACTTCTACTCAAGCGGCAGAATACGTCGCCAAAAGCTAATAACGCGGCACGCTCGGGTCAACATGCTGTGACCAGGCATCAATACCGCCAGTCACGTTGTAGACGTTGGTAAAGCCTTGTTGGCGATAGTGCTCGGCAGCGCCCTGGCTGGACTGGCCGTGATGACAGATGAATGCCACTGGCGTTTCCGGGTCCATCGCGTTTAGACGGGCCAGGTCGTCGCGGTCCATGACGAAGTCTGCCACCGCCAGAGGCGCTTTTTCGCGGTCCTGTGGTGGTCGTACATCGACGATCTTTGGCGCTGTTCCCTGGTCGATCAAGGTCTTCAAGTCAGTAACACTCAGTTCCATCACTGGCGCAGGCGCGTTCGGGTTCTGGATATCCAGCCCGCTTCGATCCAGTTCTTCCACCCAATCGATGACAATGCCATTGGCACGTTGTGCCGTATTCAAGTCCATGTGCAACTTGATGCCATTGCTCTCCGCCACGATCTCATGGCCGCTGGCCGGCTTGAGGTAAAACTGGTTTTGCCAACTGCCGTCAATCGCGAAATGCAAGGCAGAGCTCGGATCCTGACTCATGCCTTCGGAAATTGCTGCTGCCGCCGCTTCGGTGATGGTCACTTGCGGCGGTGTTCTATCAGGCGCGTCCAGGCCGAGCATTTCATGCAGCTCACCGGCATTAAACAGCTCGGAGATAATGTCGCTGCCGCCAATCAATTCCTTGTCGATGTACAGCTGAGGAATGGTCGGCCAGTTACCGTAGGCCTTGATACCCTGTCGAATGGACTCATCGTCGAGCACATTGAAGGTTTGGTAGTGACCAAGAAGGTTATCCAGAATGCCTACGGCCTGCGCGGAAAAGCCACACATCGGAGCTTTCGGCGAGCCCTTCATGAACAACACAACACGGTTGTCTTCGAGCATTTGATCAATGCGTTGGCGGGTGCTGTCATCAAGGTTCATAGGTAGTTCTCAGCTGTCAAACAAGGAAAGGCGGGGATAACCCCGCCCGTTCAGTACTAATTTCCCTCCGGATCAACTCCGGAACGGTTGGCTGACCGCCTAGATTTGCTCAGCACACGACCCTTGCTTGGGTGCGGGGCGAACATTCTTCGCGGTGCGCGGCACTACGCCTTCATAGCGTATCGCCGAGCCAGGTTTGCAATAGTCGGTGCGGTTCGCCAGTTCCTGCGGATTATGTGCGCAGGATGACAGCGCTCCAATCGCCATTACTGCTACGATCATGCGGATCATCTTTGCTTCCTCGATATGCAGCCTTTAACAGGCAGTTTCAAGGTACCTGATTGTTCAGCTTCTGACCAATGCCGAAGCGCATGAGTGGTGTGCAGAAATGATCGATACGCTGTTTTTGGCGCCTGCTAGCGTCAAATGCGCGGCACAAGCTGCCAACCAATCGATGGACACAGTCAAATCAGCTGCTATAGGATGGGAGCAATCAACATATGAATGGAGTCGACTGGTGGGGGAAGAGCGCACCACGACCCAGCAGACAGTGATCGTCACCGGCCCGATGAAATTCGAGCGCAAGGCGGCTTGTCTGGTGGTGATACACGGCGAACAAATTGGCAAGCGGGTGGACGTTGAAGGCACCCCTTTGCTGGTTGGCCGTGGCGAAGAGTGCGACCTCCGTATCCCGCACCCCAGCGTATCACGCGTCCATTGCCAAATCTGGCAAGCGGCTGATGGCCATCGCGTACGTGACATGGATTCGACCAACAAAACCTACGTTAATGATCGTGAGGTTAAAGAGTGCCAGCTCAGCGACGGCGACCACCTGACCATTGGCAAGACCATTCTCAAATTCATCGCCAGGACCAGTATTGAGGCCCAGTATCACGATGAGTTGTACCAGCTGGCGACCACCGATGTACTGACTGATCTCCACAACCGGCGTCACTTTCTGTTCCTGCTGGAAAATGAAATTAGCCGTGCCGAGCGCCACGACCGCGTGTTCACCCTACTGTACGCAGACCTTGATCACTTCAAGGCAGTCAACGATGACTGGGGACACCAGGTCGGAGATCGAGCGCTAAAACAAATTGCACAGGTCATCAGCAATACCATCCGGGCTGACGACTTCGCTGCCCGAATCGGCGGCGAAGAGTTCGCTATCTTGCTGGCCGAAACGCCTGCCGAGCGCGCGATTGACCTGGCCAACCGCATCCGCGAACGGGTCGCCAACTGCACCTTTCAGTCCGAAGAAACCACCTTCTCGATCACCGTCAGCATCGGCCTGGCCCAGTGGCAGACTGGGCTCAGTTCGAGCCAGCTGCAACGGCAAGCTGACGACGCCCTATACCAGGCCAAGGCCGAGGGCCGGGATCGAGTGAACACCTATGAGCCCGACCTCAGTCAATCAACCCTGCGTACTGATCGACCAGAAATTGAGTAAACGCGACCGCGCCCTGGTATCGATTCAAATGGGTCGTGTCTGAAAAGTAACTGTTCTTCACTGGCTCAATTTCCTGAAAATCCCGAACCCTGACACCAGTCTCCTGTTCGATACGTTCCATTACCGCATACATGCGATCCAATGCTTCGGGGGGATTTTGAATCCAGTCCGTATTCTTCGGCAACAGGACCACCTCGACGTTGTCGGAAATGGCTTTGAAGTTCTCGACGATGCCGATAAAAGCCTCGACCAGCTCAGGATCAAAGTCGAGATTGATAATGTCTGCGGTATGGATTCGTGACAGGCGGTCGTTGTCCTGCGAGTAGTCGGTGACCGTCACCTCATAGTACTCCTCGAACAGTGCCAGCGTGTCGGCGGGCCGCTCCTCCGGGATGGTGCCTCCGCCCTGCCACTGCCAACGCCAGTTCTCACCTTGGTAGTCTGGATACTCAGCCTCAAACCGTTTGCCCAGCTCCTCGCCCAACTCTTGAGCACGAGCATCGGCCTCCTCATCGCGAGGCAGCTCGCTGCGCAAACGACGAGCCTGGAACGGTTCACCGAAGAAGCTGGTGATCATCTCCGCAGAAACGCCGTCACGAAGATAGCGAATGTTGAGCATGCGCAAGCCTCGTTCCGGATCGTCAATAACCGCCTGCATCAGCTCCCCGGGGCTGGCCAGGATAGCGGTAAACGAGTCTTCCGCTGAGCGCGCTCGGTTGCGTCGTGTCTTGGTTGTCTGGAACGGGTTGAATTCGATCAACGCCAGCTTCAGGCGGCGGTCATTGTCTTCGAAGGCTTCGCGGATGCGACGAGCGTAAATCTCCTGAAACAGCGGGTTGAGTCCACCAAAGCCGAAGTTAAACGACTTTGTTTGGGCACCTCTTTCGGCCATCGCCGCGTCAAACTGTCGCGGCGAAAACCCTGCCTGCACCATTGATGAGCCGTAGAACAACACCAGATCCTCTGGTTGCTCGATGATTCTTGGCAGTGCATCACGAGACTCAAGCACACGACCGAGAAAGGTATCTGCGCTGGCATTGTTGACATAAGTAAAAAACCTGACGATGCCAAGAGCCAGCGACATGCCAATCGCAATGGCCAACAGCACTTTGAAGTAATGGCGGCGGATGGTGGCCGGATCAGTAGCAGTGTTCATTGTCGTTTCCATTGATCCCATCCTCTAAAACTGAAAGTAAATGAACTCGGTGCTGGGCTCACCGACCATCAGACAAAGGCCTTGCGCAATCACCAACAGCAACCAGAACAACCACGGTTTGTTCTCAAGCTTGTCCGCTTTGGTGAGCACGAATAGATCGAGCAAATGCATCAACACAACCGCTGCCATGGTCAAGGCCAGTATCGCCTTGGCACCGACTTGCCCAACAGCCACATCGGAAAACGTGTGCATGTTGACCACAATATCCCAGGCCGAATCGAGGCTATTGGCCCTGAACAGTACCCAGCCCAACAGCATCAGGTAGAAGGTAAAGGCCCATTTGATGACCCGAACGCCCAGGGACTTCGACTCGCTCCAAGGCCGAAACGGCGTCAGTCGCCCCAACCAGTGAGTCAGGGTAATCAGTGCGCCATGGAAAGCACCCCAGGCAACAAAGGTCCACGCTGCACCGTGCCACAGGCCGCCGAGCAACATGGTGATCAAAACATTTCGGGTGCGATGCCCACCTCGGTTGCCGCCAAGCGAAATGTAGAGGTAGTCACGCAACCAGGTGGACAGCGATATGTGCCAACGTCGCCAGAAATCGACCGGTGAGCTGGCAAAGTACGGCAAGCGGAAGTTCAGTGGAATCTGAAAGCCCAGCAGCAAGGCCAAGCCAATCGCCATATCGCTGTAGCCGGAGAAATCACCATAAATCTGACCTGCGAAAGCCAACACGCCAGTCCACGTCTCCAGCGTACTGACCGGACCTGTGGCGTCAAAGGCGGTCGCCGCAGGCGCAGCCAACAAATCAGCCACCGTTTTCTTCATCAAACCCACTGTGATCAACAAAAAGCCGTGCTTGGCATTGACCCAGGTGGGCAGTGGAATCTTGTGAAACTGCGGGAGAATCTGACGCGCCCGCAGAATCGGGCCGGCGACCAGTTGCGGAAAGAACGACAGCGCTGCGGTGAATTCGACTAGCCCCTTCCTGGGCTCCATATCGCCACGATAGACGTCTATGGTGTAGCTCATCGACTGGAAGGTGTAGAAGGAGATGCCGACTGGCAACACAAATGCCAGCGTCGGGATCGACGGCGAGTAGCCGAAGACGAGTAACAGGTCAGCAACTGACTGCAGCACAAAGTCGGCATATTTGAATATGGCGAGAATGCCGAGGTTCATTGCGATAGACAGCGTCACCCAGAACTTCTTGCCGCTCTTGGTCGGCGCGCCGGCGATCGCCTGGGCTAGAAAGTAGTCTGCTACAGCGCTGCCCACCAGCAAAGGTATGAAGGCGTAGTTCCAGGCGCCGTAAAACACCAGGCTGGACACCAGAATGAAGTACACCCTGGGTTTGCGCCGCAAGAAGATGAAGCCGTAAAACAGCAGGAAGACCACAAAGAAGACGAAAAAAAGTGGTGTGTTAAACAGCATGGTCGGTCAGTCCCCTTCGTTACTTCGGCTTGCTTTGTTTGATCTACGTTTTGAGGCCGGCTCAAGTTACATTGCCACACGGACGCAACGAGGGCTGGACCATTATTGCTTTGACGCCGCCGGGCGCAATTTGGTTGCAAATGGCCCCGGCAGGCAGGTATCGAGTACTATTCGCGGCATGAGTGAGCAAGCCATCAAATCATTGCTGGTCGGCGGTGCAGTCCGCGATCATTTGCTGGGCCTGCCCACCAAAGATCGTGACTTTGTAGTGGTCGGCTCCACAGTCGAGCAAATGCTGAGCCTGGGATTTTTGCAGGTGGGCAAAGACTTCCCCGTGTTTCTGCACCCCGAATCGCGAGACGAGTATGCGCTGGCGCGAACCGAGCGCAAGACTGCACCCGGTTACCACGGCTTTGAGGTCTGCGCCGATCCGGGCGTCACATTGGAGCAGGACCTGGAACGTCGCGATCTGACCATCAATGCCATGGCCATGGATGATCGCGGCCAGTTGATCGACCCCTTTGGCGGTCACCAGGACCTCAAGCATCGCGTGTTGCGACATGTCTCGCCCGCTTTCGCCGAAGACCCATTGCGTATCTTGCGCGTTGCCCGATTCGCCGCGCGCTACGATCATCTGGGGTTCAAGGTCGACCCGACCACTGTGGACCTGATGAGATCCATGGTTAATGCTGGGGAAGTTGACGCCCTGGTGCCGGAACGAGTTTGGTCAGAGATTGAGCGTGCCATGGCGGAACCGGCACCTGAAGCATTTGTTCAAGTGCTCCGGCAATGCGGCGCGTTGGCCGTATTGCTGCCCGAGGTGGAGGCCCTGTATGGCGTGCCACAGCCAGCGCAATACCACCCCGAAATCGACACTGGCCTGCATACTGAACTTGCGTTGCAGCAGATCGCCAAGCTGGCGCCGGGCGATGCCCAATCGGCCTTCGCGGTGCTGTTGCATGATGTCGGCAAGGCGCTCACGCCAGCCGAAAAGCTGCCTTCGCACGTGCTGCATGAGCAGCGCGGCATTCCCTTGGTGATGGCTATCTGTCAGCGCCTGAAAGCGCCCAATGCTTTTCGTCGCCTGGCGCGATTGGTATGCGGTAACCATTTGCGCGTACATCAGGCGTCTAACTTCAAGGCCAAGCCGCTATATCGTTTGCTACAGGACGCTGACGCCTTTCGACAAGGCGAGCGCTTCGAGCGCTTTTTGCTGGCTTGTGAGGCTGACGCGCGAGGTCGTACCGGGCTGGAAGATCGACCGTATACCGGCCCGGACCGTTTACGTATTGCCTTGCGGGCGGCAAAAGCAGTGTCGCTGGCCGACCTCGGTCAAAGCGGCTTGAGCGGCGATCAACGCAAAATGGAGGTCAATCGGCGGCGGATTAAAGCCATTGCGACGGCGCTATCTGTTGAGACGGGTTCAGAATCGAGCAGCGAGCAGGCGGGTTAGCTGTAACCAAAGCAGGCGCATCCGGGTTCTGCACAGCAGCCAGCCTGCAAACACACCCAGCGTATTGGCCACAGCGTCCTGCCACTCGGCATGGCGAAAGCCCATCAGACCTTGTAGCCATTCAAGGCCTATACCAAGCGCGACCAATGCCAACCCGATGCCAATGGCCGGCCAGAACCGGTGCACCAATTGGCCAAACCACAGACTCAGACAGCAATAGCCCAGAAAATGACCGAACTTGTCAGCTGAAGGAAAGTCTGGGCCCTGTGGCGGAGCACTGGTCAGTGACAGCCAGCAGATGGTGCCGACCAGTACCAAGGCCACCACCCAGCCCACCGCATAGCCAGGCCGATCAGAGCGCTGCCAGGTGATTGTCTTCAACATGCGCTCCAAAATCTGTAGACAGTCCACCGACAGTCGCCGCCAGTACTTTGAACACGTCGCCCATTTGCCCCGGCGTAAGCAAAGATCGAGCTTGCTGCGCAACGGCGTAAGGCTGCTCTGCACTGGCGTAGGCATTTTCAAACGCCGCCTCGATGCCACAGCCGAGCAAGAACGCTGCCTGTGTGCAATACAGCGATGGGGTGACACCAACTGCATCGAGCGCTTGCGCCAGGGCGGTGAAATCGACGGACGCGGTCAAGTCCTGCGCGCCTGGCCAAAGCAAGGCATCGCCATGAACCCGGTGTCGGTAAAAGCATCGCAATGTGCCCTCGCTTCGTTGCCGGTGATAGTGCTGACCCTGGGCATCACCATAATCAACAAACAGGGCCACACCGTGGCGCAAACCAGACAAAACCGAGGCAACCCAGGGCTGCAGACTGGGGCACCATTCGCCTTCAAACCCGATCGGCCAGGCAACACAATGCTCGGCCAACGCCAACACAGCCTGCTGCAAGGCCGCACCGGCAGGCCGCTCAGCCAGCACCAGTTGCCCGGCCTGAGCGTCAACGACGATTTCCGACACGGCCGCTTCCACGCCGTTGAAGCGGAAGCGCTTGACCGGCAGTGCGTCGGCGACCTCATTGGCAAACAACACGCCGTTCCAGTGCTCTGTCGGAGGCTGATCCAGCCACTCGATAATCATGCCGTACTGCTCGGCAAGACCGCCCACTGTTTCAGTTTGCGCGTGGCGCAGCGAAGCGTTTGGTTCGACCATGCGGTAGCGCGCTGGCAAGGCCCCATGCTTGTGTAAGGCTTGCAGCAGATCACGGCAAAACACGCCGCTGCCACCGCCCAGCTCGACGATGTCAGGCCGTTCCAACTTCTCCAACACCGGGGCCAGACCCTGTGCCACCGTTGTTGCATACAACGGACCCAGTTCTGAGGCGGTAATGAAATCACCGTCGGCACCAAGTTTTACTGCACCGGCGCTGTAGTAACCCAGGCCCGGTTGGTACAGAGCCATTTGCATGTAGCGATCAAAGCCGATGGCCCCATCGCGCTCGATCACATCCAGCAAAAGCTGATGCAACTGCGCGCTCAATGCGGCCAGTTCGCCCTCGGGAGGCGGCAGGTCCAGACTCATTTGGTCGATTCTTTCGGTTCAGGGCCGTGTATTATCCGCGTCATGGCAACGGAAACCAATGCATCATCCAGACCGCAAGCGCTGGTCACCGGCGGAGCCCGTCGAATCGGTGCGCAAATCGTCAGCTCACTGCACCTGGCCGGCTATGACGTGGTGATTCATGTGCGACAGTCGAGGCAGGCCGGTGAAGAATTGGCCAGCGGACTCAACGACCAGCGCGCCAATAGCGCCCAAGTCCTGGTCGGCGACCTGGCCGACCCAGCATTTGCCGAATCGGCTTACCAGACCTTGGACTCACAACAAGGACTGAAGCTATTGGTCAACAATGCTTCGTCTTTCTTCGAAACGCCGATTGGTGCGGTCACCGACGAACACTGGAATGCTCTGTTCGACAGCAACCTCAAGGGGGCCTTCTTTCTGTCGCAGGCCCTGCTACCGATGCTCCGCAAGGCCAATGGCAGCATTGTAAATATTGTCGACATCCACGCTGAGCGCCCGATGTCTGGCTTCCCGGTCTACAGCATGGCCAAGGCAGGCTTGTCGATGATGACTCGCGCGCTGGCCAAGGAACTGGCCCCAGACATTCGAGTCAATGGCGTATCACCCGGTGCTATCTTGTGGCCGGAAACGGACACCACAGACAAACAAAAGCAGATTCTTGAGCGCATCGCGATGAAGCGTGCCGGCAACCCGGAGGATATCGCGCAGGCCGTGCTTTTTCTGGCCGAAGCCCCGTACGTCACCGGTCAGATCCTGCCAGTAGACGGCGGACGCAGTCTGCATATGTAGCTCGATCGGATACTTCGGTGCCCCTCAAATAGAGGGTGTTGCAACACTTCAAATGGCTTAGAGCCCATCGAAATCGGCGATACGACCGTGTATCGCGAGAGGCTGTAGTTTCGCAACGGCCTCAATAAGCGAAGCGGTTGGGTCTCATCGAAAAGCGCCGAGACTGCGGCGCCGTGGATTCCGGATCAAGTCCGGAATGACGAAGAAGATGAAGGAGATGAAGGAGGTGAGCAGGTGCCTGGCGGCTTGTCGACACACCCATGTACTTTAGCCATTCGCGCCAACTATTGGCCATGAGCGCGAAGTGTTGCCAGGTGGCCCGCGGCATGAATCGCGTTTTTCCTTATTTTTCAGCAACTTAATATTCCTGGCATGGTTTGTGTATTGAATTATTCAAGTTCAACAAACACGAGGCAGTTTCAATGTCAGGTTGGCAACGATTCAGTTATCTGCTCAAGGCAAATGTCCACGCCATGCTCGATCGAGCGGAAGATCCGGAGCGCATGCGACGCGCACTGGTCCATGAAATCGACGAGGCGCTGGACAGCGCACGCGAAGCAGGAGCAGAGCTGAAAGCCGAGATGGATGGCCTGCGGCAACACCAAAAATCGGCTCAGGATCTGATCGACCGCTGGCGGGGACGCGCTGAATCTGCGGTCAGCGAGGGTCAGGATGACCTGGCGCGCACGGCCTTGAGCGAAGCGCAAAAACTGGAGCGTGAGCAGCGCGAGGCAGAAATGCGTCTGGCGCACCTTGGCGACCGTCAAGAACGACTAGCTCAGCAAGTGGCCGGCCTCAAAGACAAGCGGCAACAGATGGCCCAGCACAAGCCCGGTGCCCCAGCGGCCAAGCCGGGCCCATCGGCCGCTGACGTCACATTGAATCGAGCCGACCGCCGTTTCAACGACCTGGAAGCGCGCTTGCGTCGCCTGGAGGCACGCGTGGAGTCTTATGACGAGCCGGTGGTCCGCGAAGTGCCCGCATCTGCGGACATCGAGGCCGAGTTGCAGCAATTGAAGGCGAAGAACGAGGAGGCAGCATGACCACAGCTACACGAAGCGGAGGCCTAAGGCGTGACAGCGAACACGCCCTGATTTGCGGAGTATGCGCCGGGGTCGCCAACTATTTTGGTTATGATCGCTGGGCGGTACGACTGGTAACGCTGGTGCTGTTGTTTGCACTGCCGATGCCGACCATCATCATCTATGTTCTCGCTGCCCTGTTGCTACCAGGCGGTGAACGTTGCAGCTGGAATTGGTTCAAGTCAGACAAGCCAGAGCCCAAAAGAGAGGATTCCAGCCCGGTCGAAGTCAAGCTATCCGACCTGGAAAGACAGTGGCGCGAGAAAGAGCGCGCCTGGGATGAAGCGCTTAAGCGACGCCGTTAGTCCTCAAAGCCACCGACAGCTGGTCGCGAAACACCGCGACCAGTTGTTCCATGCCGACCCGATCGGCGTCGGTAAAACGCCCAGGCTCCGGGCTATCGACATCGAAAACGCCAAACACCGTATCGTCGATAATGATCGGCACCACGATTTCTGATCGCGAAGCTGAGTCACAGGGAATGTGACCCGGAAAGGCATCCACGTCAGCAACAACAACCGTTTCCCGATCCACCGCTGCCCGTCCACACACGCCGCGGCCAAACGGAATGCGTATGCAGGCCGGTTTCCCCTGAAATGGACCGACCACCAGCATGTCACCGTCACTCATATAAAAGCCGGCCCAGTTCAGCCGCTCTACACCGTGATAGACCAGAGCGGAAAAGTTGGCGGCCAGGGCAATTGCATTGGTTTCGCCCGCCAGCAGCGATTTGGCCTGGCGCGATAGAGCCGCGTAGCGCTCGGCAACAGTCGCGCCCTGATCGATTTCAAATTCAAAGGTCATCAGATTTGGCAAACACCAGTAGTCGGTTATTTGCAGGCATGGGGTTGTCCTCGGCCAGATACAAGCCCGCGTCATTCAAACAGCGCTCCACCGCCTCAAAATCACGGATGCCAGAGGCCGGGTTTCGCGCCTGCAAGGACTGATCAAACTGTGCATTGCTGTCGCTGGTGAATTGACCGTTGTAGTTGAATGGCCCATACAAAATGAGCAACCCCTCCAGCCGCAGCACACGTCCCACGCCCGCCAACATCGCCTGCGCTGAAGACCAGCTCATGATGTGTATCGCGTTGGCGCTGAAAACAACGTCATAGGGCCCGTCTGGCCAAGCCTCGGCGATCGATACGTCCAGGGACAATGGCGGTAGCACGTTCGGTAGACCCGCATCTTGCAACCAGGCATTGATGCCGGCGTGGTTCTCGTCCAGATCGCTGGTCTGCCACTGCACATTTGGTAGCTGCTCGGCGAAATGCACCGCATGCTGTCCGGTGCCGCTGCCAATCTCCAACACGTCAACAGGCGCTTTGAGCAAGCGTCGCAAGTGTTGCAGGATGGGTGCCTGGTTGCGCTCAACCGCCGGCGCGAAAGGTTTCTCAAATGACATAGCAGCTCGCAATTGCACAGAGTGAGGTGTTGGCCTCATCATAGCGGCATCTTCGAGCCAGACTTAAAATGAATTCATGACTGAATCAATTCGTGTCGCCATCGGACAGATTGCCCCGGACTGGCTGCAGAGGGCGCCAACCCTGAACAAGGTCATGGCTGCGGTCGCTGAGGCTGCCGATCAAGGGGCGCGACTCATCGCTTTCGGAGAAGCACTCGTGCCCGGCTACCCATTCTGGCTGGACCGCACCGGCGGCGCCGCGTTTGATAACGCCGCTCAAAAGGCATGGCATGCCCATTACCTCAAGCAAGCCGTGTGCATCGAGCAGGGCCACCTCGATCCGCTGTGCCAGTTGGCCAGACAACGTCAGGTCGCGGTGTGGCTGGGCATCATCGAGCGCGCGGCTGACCGCGGTGGGCATACGGTGTACTGCACGCTGGTACACATCGACCACCAGGGTCAAATCAAATCTCGTCACCGCAAACTGGTCCCCACCTATGAGGAACGGCTGGCCTGGGGCGCCGGCGATGGCCACGGCCTGGTGGTCAACCATGTCGATGATGTAGCCATCACGGCCTTAAATTGCTGGGAAAACTGGATGCCTTTGGCGCGGGCCGCCTTGTATGCACAAGGACCGCAGTTGCATATCGCCAGTTGGCCTGGCTCACGACGCAACACCGATCTGATCACCCCATTTATCGCCCGAGAAGGGCGCTGTTTCGTGATGTCGGTATCCAGCCTGATGCGTGCCGAAGATGCGGGAGATCAGGTGCCAGACCTGGCCGCCATGCGGCTTGAGCCTGGTACCGTGCTTGCTGATGGCGGCTCATGCATTTGTGCGCCCAATGGCGACTACCTGGTGACACCGCTAGATTGCATCGAGCAGGTGGTCAGCGCCGACCTTGATCTGTCGCAAGTACTGGCTGAACACCAGAACTTTGACTGCGTTGGCCACTACTCACGCCCGGATGTCCTGAGCTTGAGCGTCAACCGCCAACGTCAGTCGACGGTCGACCTAAAGGACTAAAGGGCCTACTCGAAATCGACGCTGGCAAACACAGATCGCGTAATGTACTGAGCCTTCTCTTGACCCTCAACGTAGATGGCGATGCCCTGGTTGCCGCCATCGACATCGCGATCGCGCCCTAGAGTCAGCACCTGTCCATCAGTGAGTGTCACCCTGACTTCGTTGTCTTCCACCGCCTCGATGCGAGTGATATTGGCAAAGGGCACGAAGTACTCGATGCCATTGGAACGACCATCAAGGTGGTCAGCGGTCAGAAACTCATCAATATCCCAAACGATGCTGCCACGATAGCTTTCGCCGCCTTGAGTCCGGACCGTACCCCGCAGCGCTCGAACTGGACTGAATGCGCTGCGCGGCAACACGACCGTGGGCTCGGCATCCCAGTCAGCGCGCACGAACTCGGTCCATGGCATGTCAACGCGGTACATGCCGGTGTCGACAATGATGCCGCGATTGCCGTCATCGACGTCATTGGTGCCGGTCATCACCACCGTCTCACCGTCTTTGGTAGTAACCTTGCTGCGGTTGTAGTCGCGCTCGATACTGCGCAAGTTGGAGAACGGAACGGCGCGTTCAACGCCATCCACTTCACCATCAAGTTCCTCAAAACCGAGGCGCTCATCGTGGTCCCACTGGATGGTGCCAACGAAAGTCCCCGCATTTTCAGTCCGAACCGTGCCAGTCAGTGCCTGACCGAAAGGCTGCATCGACTCGGGACCTGCTGAAAGGGTCACCTTCTCGATGTCATCCCAGTCATATTCGGTGGTGCCGCCATCAGCGCGTCGCAATTGCACATCAACATCAAAGTCATTGGAGCCGCCGATCAGGGTGACTTTCTCGCCGCCATTGAAGGTCACCTCAACACGCTCTTCGCGCAGCACCTTGATTTCGGCGATATCGCCAAATCGATAGTCGGCCATCTTTGGATCAGGCTCATCACTGAAGAAGTTGATGAACTCAATCTGCATGCCAAATAGCTCGATCTCGGGACCAGGTGTCATGCCCTTAACGGTTTCCTGGTCGGCCTCAGCAAGGTTTTTCAGATGAGGCATGCCATCACGCAGGCCATTGAACTGATCGTGCCAGTAGGACTCTTCATCATCCCATCGCAACACGCCTGAGACTTCTTCACCCTTGTCGGTGGTAATGGTGCCGTAAATAAAACCGTCACGACTATTCTGCGCCACTGCTGGCTGCATGACTGCGAGCAACGTTAGTGCCGCCACGCTGCTATTGATCTTCACCACTTGAAAAACTCCGTGCTATTGAGTGTTAGTTTTAACACATCGACCAGCCTTCGTCCGGTGACGAAAGTCCCCCATGACTTGCGCCACTTCTGAGCAGTCGACTCAATTTGCTATTTTGACAGTACTTGCAGACAGTGCACAGAGGCAATTGCGCGAAGACCATGAACCAAGAAGCTCGTATCCTCCGCTGGGTGATCCTGGCCGCCCTGATGTTGACGGCCATGCTGCTCTACGTCTCGGGATTCGGCCTGGGGGCCATGACACTCATCGTCCTCGGCGCGGCATTCGAAATGGGCTTCTGGGTGTACCTGCTCAGAACCCCTAGACAGCGCCGTCATCGCAAAATGCGAGAGCCCAGCCACCGCTAGGGCAGAGTGGGTGAGTCGCCGCAATGGCGGGGTGCCTTAACGGCACGCCGCAGGCAGCGAACGACCGCACATGGATGTGCGGGCTGGGGGTGCATACGAAGCGATAACGTTGCGCCATGGATGGCTACTTTATTGCTCACCTACAAAGCTGCTATGTAGATGCCTCGCGAAGACGCGAAAAGAACGCTGACGCTGGAAGAATGTTTCTCGCGAAGGCGCGAAGAACGCAAAGGGTGGACGCTCACGCGTGCGTTGAGGAACATGGGAACCGCCGAGACTAGAAGATCAATGAGGTCGCAATTGCGACTGAAAAAAGGGAAAAACTCTGACGCGTGACTCCCGATCAGCCAACCAAACCGTCATTCCGGACTTGATCCGGAATCCAGAAGCGCGAAGCGCCACAAGGAGTAAGCGCGATAGCGCGGCAAGACTGGCTGCCTCATGGCCTCTTTGTCTCGGCGGTTTACCCTTTCTTGAACGCGCGCAATCCGCGCGTCCATGGATTCCGGGTCAAGCCCGGAATGACGCAGGATAGTAATCTGCGATGTATCATTCAACACAGTCTCGAACTGCGTGCCGTGCACGCCCCCTCTGGGTATCTGCATCTCTACGCGATCAATTCTTCCCTTCTCCCTTCTCCCTTCTCCCTTCTCCCTTCTTCCTTCTTCCTTCTTCCCTTCTTCGCGAACTTCGCGCCCGGCGTGCCCCTTGTGGGTATTCGCGAGACAACCCATGGATTCCGGGTCAAGCCCGGAATGACGCAGGATAGTAATCAGCGATGTATCATTCAACACAGTCTCGAACTACGTGCCGTGCACGCCCCCTCTGGGTATCTGCATCTCTACGCGATCAATTCTTCCCTTCTCCCTTCTCCCTTCTCCCTTCTCCCTTCTTCCGTTCTTCTCTTCTTCGCGAACTTCGCGCCTTCGCGAGACAACCCTGTTTCCGGGTCAAGCCTGGAATGACGCAGGAAGGAAATCAGCAACGTATTCATTCAACGCGTTCTCCCTTCTTCGCCTTCGCGAGACAACCTCCGGCAAACTAACGCAAATCCCCAGCAAACCAATTGCGCGGGTTAACCGGATCACTGTTCTTTCTAAGGCCAAAATACAAGGCCGGCGCATCGCGCCCTCCACTTGAACCGACACTGGCAATCACCTCGCCGGCCTGCACCCATTCGCCGACGTCCTTGTACAGGCTATCGGCATGCCCATACAGCGTCAGGTAGCCATCACCATGGTCGATGATGGCGATCAAGCCATAGCCGCGCAGCCAATCTGAGAATGCGACCCGTCCATAAGACACAGCGCGCACATCAGCGCCCTGGTCGGCGGCGATTAATATGCCATCGCTGACCATGCCACTGGTTCGGCGTCGACCGAACGGCTCGACGATGCTGCCGCGGACCGGCCAGGTCAGGCGGCCATTCAATTCGGCAAAAGCAACGTCACTGCCCAATTGCCCAGGAATATCGGCGAACGCCTGGCGCAACTCGCCTAGCAATCGATCAAGGTCGGCCTCGTTGGCAGTCAAGCGCTTCAGCTCATCGCCTTGTTCAACAATGCGCTGGTCTATTGCCACCAGCAGTTGGCGGCGTTCTTTCAATGTCGCTTGACGCTGGATGATTTGCGCGCTCGACTGGTCGTGCAGCGATTGCAGCTGGGACCGTGCTGCGACGGTTTCGATCTCAATCGCCCGCAGGCGCTCCAGCCGACTGACGATATAGTCGATCTGTTCGGCGCGTGCTTCATTCAAATAACGGAAATAGGCGTTGACCCGACCGATGGTCGCCACCCGTTGCTGGTTCAGCATCAACTTGAGTTGCTGCTGCCTTCCCATCAGGAACGCCGCGCGCACCTGACCGACCAGGGCCTCGCGCTGACCGGCAAGATCGGCATTCAGCTCAAGCTGCTCCTGAGCCAGAGTATCGATTTTCTCGTTGGTTTGATCGATCTCACGCTCGATGTCGCGAACGCGCTTGCCGATTTGTCCGATCTCGCGCTCCGCAGCCGCCAGCTGCTCCAGCAACTCATCCTTGTCCTGACGATTATCGCTAATGCTGCGCGATGCCTGCTCAATGCGAGCCCGCACTTCCTTTAGCTGCTGCTCCAACTGCTCCGGGTCGTCCTGCGCCATGGCAATCGACCAACCGAGCAGCAGAACAAGCCATAGTCGCATTGCCTATCCAGAGTTTCCCTGTTTGATCAGCGCTTTGCCGGTCATTTCAGACGGCGCATCGATACCCAACATCATCAGCATGGTCGGCGCGATGTCGCACAAAGCACCGCTGGCCAGCTCAGCGTTTCGCCCAAACAACACCAGAGGAACCGGGTTGGTGGTGTGCGCTGTGTGGGCACCGCCAGTATCTGGATCGACCATTTGCTCGATGTTGCCATGATCAGCGGTTATCAGCAGCTCGCCATCGGTCTTTTTGATGGCCTCGCAGATGCGACCCAAGGTGCGGTCCACCGCTTCTACAGCGGCAATGGCCGGATCGAGCTTGCCGGTGTGACCCACCATGTCCGGATTGGCGATATTGCAAACGATGACGTCAAACTGCTCAGAGCCAATGGCCTCGACCAATTGATCACCCAAAGTATCGACACTCATTTCCGGTTGCAGATCGTAGGTCGCAACGCTGGGCGACGGCACCAGCTTGCGTGACTCGCCCGACTGGGGTTTTTCGCGGCCGCCGGAAAAAAAGAACGTCACATGCGCATACTTCTCGGTCTCAGCAATACGAAGCTGGGTCAGACCGTTTTCAGCCAGCACGTCACTCAAGGTATGCGTCAGGTCTTCAGACGGAAAGGCAACTGCTACCGGCAGGTCTTGCTGGTACTCGGTCATGGCGACGAACTGATGGAGCTTGGGGACATCGCCACGATTGAAGCCGTCAAAATCAGGCTCAACGAAAGCACGCGTCAACTGGCGCGCACGGTCGGCGCGAAAGTTGCCAAACCAAACCACATCGCCATCTGCGACCTTGCAGCCGCCATCGACTAACGTCGGCGGTACGAACTCATCGTTGTCACCACCTTGGTAAGCCTGCTCCAGTGCGGCCACGGCAGTCGATGCCGAATGTTCAGACTGGGCGTGAACGATGGCATTCCAGGCACGCTCAACGCGTTTCCAGCGCTGATCTCGGTCCATCGCGTAGTAGCGCCCGCTAACCGAACCCATGCGTAGTTTGCTGCGCTGCTCAACCAGTTGATCGAGTTCAGCCAGGGCCGGCTCGGCGCTGCGTGGCGGTGTGTCGCGACCATCGGTGAAGGCATGCACGACGATTTTTTTAGCACCGTGCTTCTCAGCTGCGTCAATCAAGGCCAGCAAGTGCGACTGATGGCTATGCACGCCACCTTCCGACCACAAGCCCATGATGTGCACAGTACCGCTGCTGCCGGCCAGAGAGTCGACCAGCACCGGGTGATCAAGCAGGTCACCTGATTCCACCTGCTGGGTGATGCGCGTGAAATCCTGATACACCACGCGGCCGGCACCGAGGTTCATGTGACCGACTTCCGAGTTGCCCATCTGCCCTTCGGGCAAGCCAACGGCCAGACCTGAGGTCTCAATGGTGCTGTGAGAGCAGGTTTGCAGCAGTCGATCCCAGGTCGGCGTGTTGCCGACGCTAATGGCATTATCGGGTCCAGCCGGCGCCAGCCCCCAACCATCCAGGATCAACAACATCAGCGGCTTTTTTGGTGCCATCGTTTAGTTTCCGTGTCCTCAGGGCATCTGGATGCCGCCACCCGGGCCGCCAAATCCGCCGCCACCGGGCGGAACCTGACCGCCTTTTGGAACTACTATGGAGGAAGCTGCCTCACGCTGCATCTCTCGCAGTTCGTTTACAGTCTGCTCGACCGCCACTTCAGCAGCCGCACCGAAGCCTGCGATGGCATCGGACAATGTTTCGGCTTCAATTTCAAATGAGATCGGCAAAGCGCCGGCCGGAGTCATTAGTTGAGCTGAGCCCATGTACTGCACAGCCCGCGCCGTATCGGTGTCGCCATCTGGGGTTACCGGTGTCAGCACCCGCAGCGTGCCCACACGTTGATCGGTGTACACGTCTTCGCGGTATAGATTGCTGGCATCCATGTTCATGTCAGGAGCGTCGGTCATAGCCATGATGTAAATATCTCAGTAAATGTGTGTAAAGCCCCAACATGGGGTCGAGTTGTTCTCAATTAAAATAGCCCAGCCTGCTAGTCCCTGAGCAACCACCACAGGCCCAGCAGTGCGGATGCCGCCGATACCACTGGCACCGGCCCCAGCTGCAGCGGCTCGGCCTCCAGAGCGAACAGCAATACACCGGCCAGCGTCAGCACACCGCCGCGAATGCTGCGAACCACCGCCCTGGTTGTAGTTTTCGCCTGCTGCGTGCTCGGTGCACTGTGCTGGGCGCTGGATGATTCATTGGCGCGAGATAACCAGGCGTGAATCAGCCCCGGCAACTCGGGCGTTTTTTCCATCCACGCCGGCAGATGCGCTCGCAGGTCTCGGGACAAACGGTCAAGGCCTTGTTGTTCGCTCAGAATCTTGCGCAAGATCGGCTGCGCTGTTGCCCAGATATCCAGTTGCGGGTACAAATCGCGACCCAGACCCTCAATGTTGAGCAGGGTCTTTTGCAGCATGACAAGTTCCGGCTGCACGATCAGGTTGAAACGACGAGCCACACCAAACAGCTGGAACATCAACTCACCAAAGCTGATCTCCGACAGCGGCCGAGCGAACATCGGCTCACAAACGGCGCGTGCGGCATGAGCCAGGTCCTCAACTCGCGTTGTCGCCGGCACCCAGCCAGACTCGACATGCAACTGCGCGACGCGCAGATAATCCTGCTCAAACAAGGCAGTGAAGTTTTCCGCCAAATAGTGCAGATGCGACATTGGCAAGCTACCAACTATGCCAAAATCCAACGCCACGAAGGTGGGATTGGCCGGATCGCTGGCATCCACCAGGATATTGCCCGGATGCATGTCGGCGTGGAAGAAGTTGTCGCGAAACACCTGTGTATAGAAGATGCGAACGCCACGTTCGGCCAGCACCTGAAGGTTGACTCCGGCCTCCTCCAGCGCCTTCCGGTTGCCGATCGGAATACCGCGCACAAACTCCATGACCAGACAGCTTTTATGCGTGTACGGCCAATAGATGTCGGGCACCTTGAGCTCAGGGTCATCGGCGAAGTTGCGCTTCAGCTGCGAGGCATTGGCCGCCTCGCGGGTCAGATCCAGCTCGTCGAAAATGGTCTTCTCGAACTCCTGCACCAACTCAACGGGACGCACGTTTTCGCCGGCATGCCAATAGCGCTGGGTCATGCGTGCCAGCGCCAGCAAAAGATCAACGTCACGACGAATCATCGCCTCGACGCCGGGCCGCAATACCTTGACCGCAACCTCCCTGCCGTCGGCCAGCTCAGCTTGATGCACCTGCGCGATCGATGCAGAAGCCAGCGGTTCGATAGAAAACTGCTTGAACAGCTCATCGACGGGCGCGCCCAGGGCCTGTTCGACCATTGATTGCGCAACCTCTCCCGGGAAGGCTTCGACCTGATCCTGCAATACCGCCAGTTCATCAGCGATATCGACCGGCAACAAATCTCGACGCGTCGACAGGATCTGGCCGAATTTGACGAAGATGGGGCCAAGCTCAACCAGGCAGCGTCGAATACGCACACCACGTGGCAAATCCTTGACCCGCCGCCGCCCCCAAGGCATCAACACGCGTATCAGCTTGATTGGCCTGAGCAATGCGGCGGAGTCAACCAGCTCATCCAGACGGTATCGGTACAGCGTCGCCACAATCGAAACCAGGCGTGAAAACTGCTTCGGTCGCATCATGACCCGGACGCCAGACGATCAAGCCGAGCTTCCAGGCGATCGATGTCATCGCGCAAATCCTCGACCTCGTCGATAAATTCGTCCATCTCAACCTGGGTGATCAGCACCCTGACCTCTTCGCGCAAGTATTCCGACGCATTTTGTCCGAGCGTATTGGCGACACGCTTGGCCAGCGAAAAGCCGCCACGCAGTGCACGGCCCAATTGATGGCCCAATACATCGCCGAAGGTTGATGCCAAGGCTTCGTCCCAATCAGGATCCAACTGTTTGAACAGGCGATTGAGTTGCCGCGCGGTTTCGGCATCGCCTTCGATACGGACATTGCCGCCCGTTCGTGTTTCGCTGCCCGGCAAGGCCATGCCAAACAGCGCCAGCGGACTGCCGGTAATGGTGGTATCGGCAGTGTCTGCATGTTGGTCCAACACCACCACTCGACCGTCTTCGACGCGCAACCAGACCACCCAGTCCGGCCCGGTCAGATTCACTTGCATCACGCGGCCATCCAGAGGCTTCAGTGCCTCCTCAGCGGCAGAATCCAGGGCCAGTACGCGATCCAGCCCGGCCGCCAGGGCGCGAGCCAGTGGTGTTGGCAATGCCTGTGCGCTACTCATTGCAGTCGATACCCCGAATGGATGGCCACCAGCCCGCCACTGAGCAGCCGCACCTGTGTTTTCTCAAAACCGGCGTCCTCAAACATGGCCTTCAATGTGGCATGGTCCGGGTGCTTCCTGATTGATTCGGCGAGGTAACGGTAGCTGTCCTCATCTTTGGCAATCGCCTTTCCGAGCGCCGGCAACACCTTGAATGAATACAGGTCATAAAGCTGTTTCAGACCATCCTTGTCGACCTGAGTAAACTCCAGCACCGATAGCTTGCCACCCAGTTTCAAAGTACCAAATATGCTGCGCAACGCAGCAGCCTGATCGGTGACGTTGCGCAGTCCAAACGCCATGGTCACGATGTCGAAACTGTCATCGGCAAACGGCAAGGTTTGTGCGTCTACCTGCAGGTAATCAACGCCTCTGACCAAACCACGGTCAATCAGGCGGCGGCGACCCACTCGCAACATCTCAGCATTGATGTCACCAATCAGCACGCGGCCGTCAGCGCCAACCCGCTTCAACAACAAAGCTGCAATGTCACCCGTACCGCCCGCCAGGTCGAGCACATGGTGGCCGGGCCGCACGCCCAGGCTGGACACATAGTGGCGTTTCCACAAGCGATGTACGCCCATCGACATCAGGTCGTTCATCAGGTCGTATTGTTCAGCCACCGAACTGAACACCTTGCCGACCAGCTTTTTCTTTTCGCCCACCGCTACATCACGGTAGCCAAAGTGCGTGGTGGCCTCGCCGTTGTGCGTTTTATCACCCATGATCGCGCGCCAATTGCAGGCCGGTAAACGGCCATTGTTGATGGGGGTAGTAGAAATTTCGATAGGTCGTGCGCACATGCCCAGGCGGGCTGATACTGCAACCGCCGCGCAACACCATCTGATTGCACATGAATTTGCCGTTGTATTCACCGACCGCCCCGGCAGCCGGCTTGAAGCCCGGATAAGCCACGTACGGGCTCGCCGTCCACACCCATGCGTTGCACCACGGCGTGGTGTCTACCGGGTGGGCGGCAATGTCCTCACGAGTATCGCTGCGCTCACCAGCCCACCGCTCCCACTCGCTCTCTGCCGGCAAGCGAGCACCGGCCCAGGTGGCGTAGGCATCCGCCTCGTAGTACGACAGGTGCAGTACCGGTCGGTTCGGGTCCAGCGCTTGACGTCCGTGCAATGTAAATTCTGTCCAGCCGTCACTATCCTTGCGCCAGTACAGAGGGTGGCCACGATCAACGATGTCCTTTTGCGCCCAGCCATCAGCCAGCCACAACAAAGCCTGCTGATAGCCCCCGTCTTCGACAAAGGCCAGGTATTCGCCATTGGTGATCAAACGATCAGCCATTTCAAAGGCATCGCTGCGAACCAAATGCGCCGGCCCCTCATTGTCAAAGGCAAATCCGCTGCCGACATGACCCATGGCTACCTCGGCATCAGCCTCGAATCTGCACCACTTGAGTGGCTCAACTTTCGTTGCGGTCGGCAAGCGCTGGGGCTGGTAAACCGGATCGAGTGGATTTTGCGACCAGCCGTGTTTCAAGTCCATCAACAGCAGTTCCTGATGCTGTTGTTCATGATTCAAACCCAGCTCTACCAACGGAGCCAGGGTGCTCAGTGCATCGTCGTCGGCCGCTTCCAACAGCTGCACCATGGCCGCGTCAACGTGACGCCGCCACGCCATCACCTGCTCGACACTCGGTCGCGTCAACAGACCACGCTTCGGTCGCGGGTACTGCTCGCCAATGCCGTTGTAATAGGAGTTGAAGAGCACATCAAAATGCGGATTGAAGCCACTGTAGCCATCACGGTACGGCTTTAGGACAAAGGTCTCAAAAAACCAGGTGACATGCGCCAGGTGCCATTTCGGCGGGCTGGCATCGGGCATGGACTGAAGACAATAGTCATCGTCGAGCAAGGGCTCGCACAATTGCTCGGATGCGGCGCGCACAGCACAGTATCGTTCCAGCAACTTGGCTGTCACGGACGGTGCGGGCGGGTTTTTCTCGACAGCCTGAGTGTGCATGAAGTGGGCCATTTGCTTGGGTCAGATCGGCGCAGCATTGTATCATTGCCGCCCCCTCGACATGCGGACCCGGTCATGACAAATCAAACTCTCGCCGAACTGGAACAGCAAGTGCTCGCCCGCCCTTGGTTCTATGAGTTCAAGTTGCCGTCCGGTAAAACAACGCCAACCTACGGTGAGGGCCGCTTTAATGCTATTCATGACACGCGCCAGCGCATGATCGACGACGCACTGACCCATCGCATGAACGGCGAGGTCGACGGCAAGACGGTCATTGATCTGGCCTGTAACCAGGGCTACTTCTCCGCACAGATGGCCGCGCGAGGTGCCGCCAGCATCCATGGCATCGATGCCCGTCAGGAGCACATCGATGACGCCTTGCTGATTCATCGGGCGATGGGCTATAACAACTTCTCGGCCGAAGTCTGCGACATCGAGGACGTATCAAAAGAGCGCTTCGGACAATTCGACATCGTGCTCATGCTCGGTCTGATCTATCACCTCGAAAACCCGGTCGGTGCCATCCGCCGCGCCCACGCACTGACTCGCGATGTTTGTTTCATCGAGACCCAGGTCGTGCCCGGCATGAACGGCTACGTCGATTGGGGCAGCCATGATTTCGTAAGACCGCTGATGGGCTCGTTCGGCATTCTCGATGAAACCGATGAAGTGCATGCCACCGAGGCCAGCACCCTGGGTATTTGTCTTGCCCCCAACATCGAAGGGCTAATGTGGATCATGAAAGCAGTCGGCTTCGATCGAGTTGAACTGCTGCACCCACGTCCCGGCGACTACGAACAGCACTTGTACCGCAAACGCGTAATGGTGGCCGGGTACGTGGATGAGTAAGGAGGTTCGCTTCGGTTCTTTTTCTTCGAGAAAACTGCCCACCACTACGCGTCATCGCCGCCCCAAAATTGGCGTCATCCCGGGCCTGGACCCGGGATCCAGAAGCGCGTCGCGCCCAAGAACAAGTTGCACAATGAGTAAAGCAGAGCAATGAGGTCGCATCCGCGACTTCAAATTGCAAAAAACGATAGAACCACAGAGACCAGGGAGATCATGGAGGCAGCCGGGCGGCTGCTATTTTCATGGCAAATTGATCAAAAAAGATAGGGTCAGCAAGCCTCAGCGTCTTGCGTCTTTGCGCGGCCCGTTATTCTTCATCACATCCGACACGTCATCCCGGGCCTGGACCCGGGACCCAGAAGCGCGCAGCGCCCAAGAACAATTTGCACAATGAGTAAAGGAGAGCAATGAGGTCACATCCGCGACTTCAAATTGCAAAAAACGATAGAACCACAGAGACCAGGGAGATCATGGAGGCAGCCGGGCGGCTGCTATTTTCATGGGCAATTAGTCAAAAAAGATAGATTCAGCAAGCCTCATGAATTCTGTCGTTCACTCTTCCGAAACGCGTGCTACCCCGCGTCCTCATTTCCTTACCTGAAGTCGCAGCGCGACCTCTGCGCCCTCATTGTCTCGGCGGTTACCCTTCTTCAATCGCGCAGCGCGCGCCCATGGATTCCGGGTCAAGCCCGGAATGACGAACGGACGCGCGAAAATTCAGCACCTTCCTTCCACATTCTCATTCCTGCCAAAAGCGCTGCATAGCAGTGCCTCTGTGCCCTCTTTGTCTCGGCGGCTTTTCCTAAGGCACGCGTGTAGCGTGTACCCTTTGCGTTCTTCGCGCCTTCGCGAGCCAATCTCTTCCTTTCCAAAGCCGCAGCGCGGCCTCATGCCCCTCATTCTCTCATTGTGCCTATTCTTCCTCGAACAGCGCGCAACGCGCGCCCCCTCAGCGTCCCGTGTGCCCTTTGCGTCTTTGCGTCTTTGCGCGATTAATTATTCCTTCTTGGCGAACTTCGCGCCTTCGCGAGCCAATCTCTTTCCTTTCCAAAGCCGCAGCGCGGCCTCATGCCCCTCATTCTCTCATTGAGCCTATTCTCCCTCGAACAGCGCGCAGTGCGCGCCCCCTCAGCGTCTTTGCGCGATCGATTAGTTCTTCTTGGCGAACTTCGCGACTTCGCGAGAAACCCCTCATCCCCAACGCAAGCGGTTCATAAATACAGCCCCTTGGCCAAGCCCGGCATCGCCCTGTTACTATCCCGTAGCTGAACTTCAAGGATCAATACGGGAGCCCACTGATGACGGTTCGTTCAATTGCAGCGCTGCTGGCGCTGATTGTTAGCTTTACAACACTGGCCGCCGACCATCCGCTATCAGGCATTGGTCTGCGCAATATCGGCCCGGCATTGGCCTCTGGCCGCATTGCCGATTTCGCCATCCATCCTGACAAACCGCAAATCATGTACGTGGCAACCGCCAGCGGCGGGGTATGGAAAACCACAGACCGTGGCATCGGCTGGACTCCGATATTTGACGGCGAGAACTCGTTTGCCACCGGTTATGTTGCGATTGACCCACACGACACCAACACCGTTTGGGTCGGCACCGGCGAGAACAACGCGCAACGCAGCGTCGCCTATGGTGATGGCGTCTACAAATCCACCGATGGCGGCAAGAGCTGGACCAACATGGGTCTTAAGGACTCCGGACACATCTCGATGATTCGCTTTCACCCCACCGAACGCAATGTCGTTTGGGTGGCCGCGCAAGGGCCGCTATGGAACAGCGGTGGCGACCGTGGTCTTTACAAGAGCACCGACGGCGGCGAAACCTGGGAAACAATCCTTACCATCGATGAAGACACCGGCATCAACGAATTCGTGGTCGACCCGGCCAACCCCGACACCATTGTCGCCTCCAGCTGGCAACGACGACGCCACGTCTGGACCCTGATCAGCGGCGGCCCCGGCGGCGGCATTCACAAAACTACCGATGGCGGCAAAACCTGGCGCAAGCTCAGCAGCGGCCTTCCTGGCGGTGACGTTGGTCGCATTGGCCTGGCCAGCGCTCCATCAGCCCCGCACATCATTTACGCCATTGTCGAAGCCGACTCCAGCAACCGCGGCACGTATCGCACCACCGATTTTGGCGAAAGCTGGGAAAAGCGCTCTTCATACGTCGCCTCCAGCCCGCAGTACTACAACGAACTGATCGTTGACCCACACAACCCAGATCGCGTCTACAGCATGAGCACTTTCGCTGCCGTCTCTGAAGATGGTGGCCAAAGCTTCAACAACCTGTCGATACGCAATCGTCATGTCGACGACCATGCGCTGTGGATTGACCCTGCCAACACCGATCATCTAATCATCGGTGGCGATGGCGGCATCTACGAGTCCTGGGATCAAGGCCAGAGTTGGCGTCACTTCGACAACCTGCCGATCGTGCAGTTTTATCGCGGCACGCCTGACAACGACCTGCCGTTCTACAACGTCTGTGCTGGAACACAGGACAACCACACGCCATGCGGTCCGTCGCAAAACCGTTACACCGACGGCATCACCAACGCCGACTGGTGGATCGCCCAATTTGGTGATGGCTTCAAGCCACAGTTCGATCCAAACGATCCCACCATCGTCTATGCTCAGTACCAGTACGGTGGCCTGGTCCGCTTTGACCGTGATACCGGTGAGCGCCTCTACATCGTGCCGCATGCTGGGGCTGACGAAAATGCCGACCGTTGGAACTGGAACTCACCGCTGATCGTCTCGCCGCATAGCCCAACCCGTCTGTACTACGGCAGCCAGCGTTTGTGGCGCTCCGATGATCGAGGCAACAGCTGGCAAACGGTTAGCGACGACTTGTCCCGGCAGCTGGATCGCAACCAGCTGGAAGTGATGGGTCGCGTCTGGGGCGTCGACACCATCGCCAAGAACGCCTCAACCTCCATGTATGGCAGCCTGATTGCTTTGGCCGAAAGCCCGCTGGTCGAGGGTCTGTTGTACGTCGGCACCGATGACGGCCTGATTCGGGTCTCTGAAAACGGCGGCGACAGCTGGAGTCGCGTCGACAAATTCCGCGGCGTGCCGGAGCGCTCGCTGGTCGAGGACATCATTGCCTCGGAGCACGATCCAGATGTCGCCTATGCCGTGTTCGACAATCACAAGCAAGGCGATTACAAGCCCTACGTCTACATGACCTCAGACCGCGGCCGCAGCTGGACCAACATCACCGGCGACCTGCCAGAGCGCGGCACTGCCCACACCCTGGCTCAGGATCATGTCGACCCCAACCTGCTGTTTGTCGGCACTGAGTTTGGCGTGTTCTTTTCCGTTAATGGCGGACAGAACTGGACCGAGTTCAGTGGCCTGCCGACCATTGCCGTACGCGACCTGGAAATCCAGCGCCGTGAAGGCGACCTGGTGGTGGTTACCTTTGGTCGAGGTGTCTACATCGTCGATGACTACAGCCCACTTCGCACCTCGGTCGATGACCTGAACGACAACGAAGCGACCGTGTTCGAGGTCAAAGACACCTGGCTGTTCGTGCCAGACGATCGCCGTGGCTGGGGCCCGAAAGGCGACTATGGTGACGACCGCTATTCGGCGGCCAACCCAGCATTCGGCGCCACCGTGTCCTACTACCTGCGTGACGGCTTTCAATCACTGGCTGATCAACGCAGAGAAGCGGAAAAGGAAAAGGCAGAAAAAGGCGAAGACACCCCGTACCCGTCCTGGGACGCATTGCGCGCCGAAGACACCGAACTGGCCCCCAGTGTTTGGCTGGAAGTCACCGACAGCGAAGGCAATGTCGTTCGTCGAGTCGAAGGCAACACCGGCAAGGGCTTTCATCGCACTGCCTGGGATCTTCGTTACCCGGCACCAGACCCTGTCGATTTAAGCCCACCGCCAGCGAGCCCGGCACCGTGGCAAAGCCCGTCAGTTGGTCCGATGGTGGTCCCGGGTGAATACCGCGTGCAACTAATGGCGCGTGTGCGTGATGAAGTCAAAACCCTCGGTGAACCGCAGATGTTCCTGGTCAAACCGATGTTCGATGGCGACATGATGGCCAAAGACCGTCGCGCCTTGCTGGCCTTCCAGAACGAAACGGCTCGTCTGTACCGTGCTGTCACCTCAGCCGACAGCAAGCTCAGCGAAATAGATGACCGCATCGCTCATCTGCGCGCAGCCATCACCGACACGCCATCGGCAACCGCTGATCATGCGCGAACCCTGCGTGGCATCGAGTTGCAAGCGGGCGAAATCCATCTGGCGCTGGATGGCGATCGCACCATCGCCCGTCGATACGAAGCGACCCCGATGTCGATCAACAACCGCCTCGGCGCCATCATCTTTGGCCACTGGGGTACGCAAGCCGAAGTGCCTCAAACGTTCCGTGATTCGCTGGCCATCGCCGAAAGCCAGTTCGCCGACGTCATGAGCAAACTCACGGCAGTCGAAGCCAGCCTAAGCGGCCTGGAAAGCCAACTGGCCGAGCTCGGCGCCCCCTGGACGCCAGGGCGCATGCCGGTTTACCGCTAGAGCCCTGAAGGCGCGCCGCCTTTCTCGGTGGCGCGCCTCGTTCGAAAACCGTTGCCCATCCAACCGTGCTAAGTAGATGTCTCGCGAAGTCGCGAAGAACGCAAAGGGTGCACGCTACACGCGTGCCTTAGGAAGATAGGAACCGCCGAGATAAGGAGATCAATGAGGTCGCTATTTGCGGCTGAAGAAAGAACGCTGACGCTGGAAGAGGTCTCTCGCGAAGTCGCGAAGAACGCAAAGGGTGCACGCTAACGCGTGCTTTGGGACTTGGCTAGT
>BQJN01000052.1 GCA_021604725.1 Lysobacteraceae bacterium
GCGTTGATCGGGTGCTCCGTTGCCGCCGACGAAAATCCACTGCCGCTCGGTCCAATCGAACTGGTATGGTCCAAGGTCAGTCGCCGCCACCAACAGTGAGCCATCGTTTGAGAAGGTCAGCTCGGACACGAAGGTATTCGGCAGGCCTTGGTCCATGGTCACGAAACTGACACCAGCATCATCGCTCATGTAGACGCCAGGTCCGGAGTAACCGGCCCCACCCACCAGAACCGTCTGCGGGCTGCTGGGGTCGATAGCGATGGACGAGGGAAAAAAGAACGCTGAATCGGGCAGCGTCACACGGGTCCAAGTGAGGCTGGCATCTCGGCTAAAGAAGAAGGCGCCATCGCGATTGGCCGCGTACAGAGTATCGCCATCGGCTGCCAGGGCTTCGATCGAAGCACCAAAGTCGTAGCCACCCTGGTCGACAGTGAACCCGCAACATGACCAATACGTTAGCTGGAACAGGTAGTGTCGTTGACCAAAGCCACCGCCACCCAGCCAGATCTTGTCGGGGTGACCACTCACTGGTGCCAATGGCGGTAGCCACAGGTGGCCGGAGAAGGTGAAATCCCAGATCTCCAAAGGCATGGTCGCCGCATTGGCGTCTGGGGAGTACATGGCAAATTGCGGGTAAACAGTCCACAGGCTTTGACCTCGGTCAGCTGAGGTTAGGCTGCCGAAGTCGCCGAGAAAGACCTGCTCGAACTGACTGCCGGTGGTGACGTTGAAACCACGTTGATACCCCTGGTCTTGAGAACCAAGGAATACGGTAGATGGTTGATCGGGGTTGGAGAACAGGCTGTAGTACTGGCTAATGTTCAACCCTTGAGTGGACAAATTGCTTGGCGATGTGGCCAACACGTCTGCCGAGTACAAACCGCCATCGGTACCGATAAGAACGATTTCCTCGCCTTGCGAATCAGTCACCGACGCAAACACCGGAATATCGGCATGCAGTTTGCTTTCTGGCCATGTGTAGTAGTCACGCCAGTGATTGACTAACTGCCAAGTCGTCCCTCCATTGCTGCTGACATAGGCTTGAACAGCACCGACGTACAGCAAGTTGGGGTCAGATGCAGACGCGGAAAAGCTGTTCGGCGTCATCATGGTGGTTGGTGCGGGGCCTCTGTTCTCAAAGCTGACGCCGCCGTCCAGGCTGCGGTAGATGATTGACTGATCAGCCTGGCCGAAACTGGCATACAGGTAGATCGACTCACCATTCACGCCACCGCTCAACGCCACCACCTGCACCGCATTGGCTGAAACGCTCGGACCGAAATTGTGCAGTGACAACAAGCGTTGTGGTTTGGACTCAAACAACTGGTTGTCTATCAGCACGAAGGCTCGTGGACTGCCTGGCGGTGAATACAAGGAGGCGCGCTCGCCAACCACCACGTCCACCAGTGTTTCGCTGGCGCCGCCGTCACGGGAGTGATAGATCCACATCTCGTGGCGGTTGCGGGGACGATTCAGACGCCGTACCGCGCGATAAACGACCTTGCCTTCGGAGTCAGGTACAACCATGTCGAAGGAGATTGAATGGGGGTCGTTCTCGGCCGGACCCCGGCTCCAGCTGGCGCCTTGGTCGTCACTATAGTAGATGCCGTCTTCGTCTGGCGCATTGACCAACAGTCGACGCTTGCCGCCGACTCTAGCCAGCTCAAGCGTGTAATAGAGGTCACCGGCAAACGAGATATTGTCGTTCAGCACGCGCCAGTTGGACCCGGCCAGGTCGCCTTGCCAAATTTGCCCGCCATGCGCGAATGCATAGATGCTGTCATCAGCAGGGTCCAACTCGACATCCGATACGCGGCCTGCCAGGTTCGAACTGCCCAACTCCGCCCAAACGCCATCCAGCCCCCCCGGAAGTTCACTCACCTTGCTTGCCGTCGCGGCTATGCCGACCTGGCTCAGAGACATGCGTCGCGCGCGTCTGTGCTGGGCGTCCGAATGGCGCCAATCGATGTCCTTGTCACTGCGGTGCCGAATTTGTTCCCAGGCCTGTCGACCTTCCGACAGCGCGCCCGGTACCGCCCGATTCGGGACTCGGTCGACGAACAAAAAGGCAGCAAAGCAAAGGCAGGCAAACGCCGATGTCGACAGAACAACGCTTCGATACATTCTCATTTTCCTTGGGTGGGCATCATCGCATTGACGGACCACACGGATTCTCCAACGGCTTGGAGCGGCATCGCAACACAATTATTGCTCAACGCTTGCCGATCGATAAGCGTACCACTGGCATGGCAAGTATCTACGAGAGGGGATTTGGAGCGAAGGCAATTGGCTTGTAAGAAAACAATCCGAAGCTGATCCTCGCGCAATTTGCGTCAGCGAGTATTGCTGATAGAGTCGAGCCCTAAACTAGCCGAATTGGAGTATGGGCCATGTCTAAAACGCTGATCATTGCTTTATCTTCTTTTGTTGCCTTTGCCGTCTACAACGCCGCAGCACAGGCGAGCGGTGTACGGGAGCTGCCCGAGGCACCGGGCAAAACACTGATTGAAACCAAATGCACCAGCTGCCATAGCATCGGCACCATTGCGCGAGCCGCTGGATACAGTAGCGAGGAGCAATGGCTGCATTTGATTTCCACCATGATTGAACTGCCCGAAGACGAGGCCAAAGTAGTCGCTACATACTTGAGCGAGCATGTGCCTGAGGATGTTTCGCGCCGTCCGACCCTGGTGGCAGGTGACACTGCGATTGAAATCAAAGAGTGGATAACACCAACACTGGGGCAACGTACCCGCGATCCGATCGAGGCACCGGATGGCTCAATCTGGTGGACCGGCATGTGGGCCAGTTTGGCCGGGCGGCTCGACCCCGAGACTGGCGAGATGAAAGAGTATCCGCTGCCACCAACGGCTCGACCACACAGCATCCTGCCCGATGCTGACGGCAACATCTGGTATACCGGCAACAGCAACGCCACGATTGGCAAACTCGATCCAGCCACTGGTGAGGTCAAAGAGTACGCAACTGAAGCGGGCGATCCACACACCGCCGTGTTCCATCCCAACGGCAAGCTGTATTTCACGGCACAACGTGCCGGTATGCTGGGCCGGCTCGATCCTGAGTCTGGGCAGCTGACCGAGATCGAAACGCGGGCCAGGCCCTATGGCATCAAGGTTGGCCCAGATGGCTCACTGTGGGTGGCCTACAACGGCACCAATGCGCTCAGCAAGATGGACCCTGACAGCATGGAAGTGACTTACTTTGATGTGCCGGATGAACGGACGCGTATTCGTCGTTTGGATCTCGACAGCAAAGGCATGGTCTGGTTCGTCAATTCATCGCTGGGCAAGGTGGGTCGGCTTGACCCGAGCACGGGCGAGATCAAGCAGTGGGACTCGCCCAGCGGCGAAAAATCACACCCTTACTCACTGGCAGTCATCGATGATGCGGTCTGGTACAACGAGTCGGCGATGCGTCCCGATGCGCTGGTTCGCTTCGATCCGGCCACCGAAACATTTCAGAGCTGGGCCATTCCGTCCGGCGTGGGAATTATTCGCCATACGTGGGTCACGCGCACTGGCGACTTGCTGATCCACCAAACCAGCTCAAACCGAGTCGGTGTAGTAAAAATCCTCGAGCAATGAGCGATGCGGAATCGAAGCTAAGCAGGAAGCAGCGTATTCGAGCACTGCTTATGGGAATAGAAAGTGGTGACCCGGACTCGGTCCAGGTCATCCATCCCCGTAAGTACATTCAACACAACCCGCAAACCCATGAGGGGCGCGATGGGCTGGCGGCTTTGTTCAAGCGCCTGTCGCAACGTTCTCCCAAGGTCAACATCGTGCGACTGTTCTCGGACGGAGATTTCGTGTTCGGACAAACTGAATATGACTTTGGCAGTCCGCGGGTGGGTTTTGAGGTTTTCCGTTTTGAAGGCGATTTCACTGTTGAGCACTGGGACAACATCCAGCCGAGACGGCCGGCCCATGCCCCTGGGTTGACTATGGTCGATGGCGCTATCGAAGCAAGCGATCACGCCAAGACAGAACTCAATCGGAGTCTCGTTGCTACCTTTGTCGATGAAGTTCTGGTCGGCGGTCAAGTCCAGCAGCGCCACGCTTTCCTGGCACCTGTCCTTATCGATCACAGTCCGTCAGCGGTGGCGGGCTCGGCACCAAGCCTCGGGCTTGCGCTAGCCGAATCTGGTGAGGATGTGCGCTACCAAAAACTGCACCGTGTGTTGGCGGAGGGCGACTTTGTGCTATCGGTCAGTGAAGGCACTTTGCACGGTGTGCATTCATCCTTCTATGATCTTTTTCGCATCGACAATGGCAAGGCTGTTGAACATTGGAGCACCACTGAAGCGGTGCCGCCACGCAGCGAATGGAAGAACGACAACGGCAAGTTTTAGGGAAGCTCTGACTAATTCGAATATGGCTCTGCTTGACCTCAAGCGCGGCGAGTCTTGAGACTCAGCTCTTGTCAACAAGCTCCTTGCGCGTTTGCAGGAAAATTATCACGGCAAACAGGTATTCGATACCCGAGCCGACCCAGGCTCCGACCCAGAACGGTGCATTGTTGATCGCTAGTACATAGCCGGCTCCAGCCAGAACAACGCCGCAAACCCAATAAGCCCGCAGGCCAAACAACGTGGCAAATACCAGATATCGTGCACCAATGATGATCAGCATGGTTGGAAAGAACCAATTGGTCTGGTACTGAAAAACAACGTAGGCCACTGGCATGAAAAACAACATCACGAAAAGGCTTTCCAGCGCCAAGGGGCCCAAGGGATTGTTCTTGGCATGGTCTCCGGAGCGGCCCAGAATCTTGTCGAACAGAACACCCACCGGGTGGATCAGCACGCCGGCACCGTACAGTGTAAGTACTGCGGTAAGCGGCGCACCTTGCACTGCAACAATGGCAGCCGCAAGCCAGGCGGTGGCCGACACCGCAAGGCCCGTGGCACCCCCGTAGTAAGCGCAACGCATGTCGGCTTGTGCAGAATCTATGGTGCGGTCTTCGAGAAGGCGGTTCGTGGCTGGCTCGGTCATGGCTGAAAGGTGCTCCGTTATGCTTACGTTTCGGCGTCGTGAAATATCACACCCATGGCAAGGCGTTGACCGCTGCGAAGTGGGCTGACGCCATGCTTTATGGTGGCCCGATGATACCCTCGCTTGCCTTCGACCGGGCGAAAGTTTGTGGTGAAGATGATCATGTCGCCTTGCCCCAGTCGCACAACGATCGGCTTGGCCTGCATTCTTGGCGATTGCTGGGTCAGGACGAACTCACCCCCGGTAAAGTCAACGCCTGGTTCGCTTAGCAATACTTCGGCTTGCATAGGGAAGAACACCTCGCCATAGATGTCCTGGTGCAGCATGTTGAACCCGCCCTCCTGGTATTTCAGAATCAATGGCGTGGGCTTGCTCTGACCCGATTTTCGGCATTGTGCGATCAGCGATTGGTGGGTGGCAGGAAAACGTCGCTCCATGCGCAGCTGCTGCATCCAGGCATTGGCCACGGGCACCAGATGAGGGTACAGACTTGTGCGTAGTTGCTGAACCACAGCTGGCAGTGGGTAGTCCCAGTATTTGTACTGGCCGAGGCCGTATTGATGCCGTTCCATAACGACCGTTTTTCGGAATCCGCTGGGCGCGTCGAAGTTCTGCACGAGCGACATACACTGTTGCTTTGACAGCAGTTCAGGCAGGACATGGTAACCGCCTCGATCAAGGTCATTTCTGGCCGCTGCCCAGTCGTAGGTAGCCAGTTTGTCAGCGAAGCTTGGTGTCATTCAGGCTTGCGGTGTGGGTGACTCACTATGCTAGCAACCATCCATGCGTATGAATGGCCATAGGTGGACAGGGCTCGCATCTGAACGTCGAGGTCCGACAACGCTGACCGAGTGTTGAAACACCCGGCCAGCTCCCGTTCAAGAATACGCTTGCGCTAACGCCAACTGGGTGCGCCAATGGCTACCAGATCGGCCTCAAGTTGCGCCAATTCGGTATCTAGCAAAGCGTCCAGGTCCGACTTGAACTGAGCGAATTCCCGACTGGCGATGTCGAAATCCGCGCGCTGTGTCGCGGTAGCTGGATAGGTGTTGTCCCAATTGTTTGCTGCGTTGTAGGCGCGACCCGCAATCGAAGGCGTTGTCGCTTCGTTCATGCCGCCACGGACACGGTCGCCTCGCAGTCGTGTTTCCAGGCGCTTCAACTTGACCCCAAAATCATCCAGCCGTGCGAACAGCGATGGCGTGGCGGTCGGTGCTCGCAATGCTGCAGCCTTCATGTGTGTAAGCAGGTCATTGCTTCGCTTCAGTTCTTCGCTTGCAGCGGCAACATCTCGCCTCAGTACAGCGGATTTCTGTTGATAGGCAGCCACTTGTGCATAGTCGACCCCGTTGGGCGCATTGCGGACCGGTTTGACTGCAAACGACTGGGAGGCACCCAGCGGTGTCGCCTCGCCATCGTTGAATGAGTACAGTTGTGCGCTGTATTGGCCCGGCGCGACCAACGGACCTTTGGGTGAGCCAGCCCAGGGTGGCACGAAATCAGGTTTGCTCAACTCCACAGCATTCGGCGCCGGCATACGCAGATCCCAACTGACGCGATGGATGCCTTTCTTGTTCACCCCCTCAAGCCATCGCACCGGTTTGCCTGCACTGTCGCCGACCAGCAGCAGAACCTTTGGCTTGTTCTCCAGCGCTTCCTCGGTCAGAACATCCCATCCCGGGAATGGAATGTCGTCGCCGTCCTGGCGCAAGGTCTTTTCGGTCTCGCTGCGAGTTTCCTTGCTGGTGTTGAGCTTCTCGCTCAAATAGTAGGTCAGCATTGCGCCAAAGTCCGGGTTGGGCGTTCTGAAACTGTCGGTACCAAAGGTTGGCATGCCACCGGCTTGCGACGGAACTGAAGGGATATACCACCAGGCATCGCGAACCGGGAACAGCGCAGCTTCAGCGCCAAATGACTCCTCGGCCATGGAACGAAGTGCCGAGTAGTCATCCAGGATGTAGATGCCACGACCGAATGTGGCCCCGACCAGGTCATTGTCGCGACGTTGCAACTTGATATCGCGAAAGGCGATGGTCGGTGCGCCGGCTACCTTGTGCCAGTTCTCACCGCCGTTGAGCGTAAAGTAAAGCCCGTTTTCGGCACCTACAAACAGCAGGTTTTCGTTTTCGTGATCTTGCTGGATCGCCCATACAATGGTGCCTTCCGGTAGATCGCCTGAGATGGAGCGCCAGCTTCGCCCGCCGTTGTTGCTGACGAACACATAAGGGGCAAAGTCGCCCAGTTTGTGTGAGTCGGCGATAACGTAGACCGTGTCCGCGTCATACAATGAGGCTTCGACGTCGTTGATGAACGCAGGCGCTGCGATGCCAGGCAAAGTCTTGCCCTGTTGCCAGCTTGAGCCGCCGTCTGTGGTGGCGTGAACCAGGCCGTCATCTGAGCCGGTATAGAGCGTGCCTTCACTGACCGGTGACTCTGAAATGGCGGTGATGGTGGCGTATTTGGACATGGCGTAGGTGTCATGCAACGCATCGACACTCCACACGCGTCCGTCGTACTTGCGCTGGTAGCGGTTCTCGTTGGTCGTCAGGTCGCCACTGACCGCCTGCCACGAGTTACCACGATCGTCACTGCGCCAAACCCGTTGCGAACCAACGTAAAGCCTTGATGGGCTATGCGGACTGATCAAAATCGGCGTGTCCCAATTCCAGCGTTCGGCCGGTTCCCCAGGCGCGGGTTGTGGCTGAATGTGCACCAGCTCATTGCTGTCGCGATGGTGCCGGAACATATAACCCTGCTGGTATTCCATATAGCCGATGTTGTTATCGGACGGGTCAAACGCAACGCCGTAGCCGTCGGCGCCCAACGGCACATACCAGTCCTGATTGCGCACCCCTTCGGTGATCATGGTGCGCGACGGCCCAAACAGAGTGCCCAGATCCTGGGTGCCTCCAAGAATGTTGTAAAAGGGCGTGCTGTCGTCGACCGCTACCTTGTAGAACTGTGAAATTGGCAGGTTGGGAAAGTGTCGCCAGGTGGTGCCCTGGTCATAGCTTTCGTACAGCCCGGCATCAGTGCCGGCCAACAAATGCAGATCATCGTTGGGGTCGATCCAGAACGCGTGGTTGTCGCTGTGTTTTTCGCGACCGGTTCCAAGTACCGAGAACGTCTTCCCACCATCGCGAGTAACTCGCACGAATACGTCCATCTGGTAGACCAGATCGGCAGTGCGTTGCGATGCCTCCAGTTCCTGATAGTAATGCGGACCGGTGCCCCCCGAGATGTAGTCATTGTTCTTGGTCCAGCTTTCACCCTGGTCGGCCGAGCGGTAAAAGCCCTTTTCCTTGTCGTTGGCTTCTATGGTCGCGTAGACCAGGCTGGGGTCAGCAGCCGTCACCGCCAATCCAATTTTGCCAACATCGCCCTCAGGCAAGCCCTTGGACTTTCGACTCCACGTTTCACCGCCATCGGTGGATTTATAGATGCCGCCGCTCGGACCGCCAGCCATCAAGCCCCAGACATGGCGTCGGCGCTGGTAAGCCGCGGCGTACATGACATCCGGGTTGGTCGGGTGAAACTCGATGTCGGTGACGCCCGTGTCCTCGTCTATTTCCAACACCAGGTTCCAGTTCGCTCCAGCATCGATAGATTTGTACAGACCGCGATCGCCGCCAGCAGCCCACAATGGTCCTTCGGCTGCCACGTAGATGACGTTGCTGTCGCGCGGATCAATTAGAATTTTTCCGATGTGCTCGGAGGCTTTTAATCCCATGTGGGTCCAGCTCTTGCCACCGTCCGCACTACGGTAGACACCGTCGCCCCAGGCAACGTGTCGCCCACTGACGTTCTCGCCAGTACCGACCCAAACCACATCCGGGTTGTTGGGGTCGACTGTGACATCGCCGATCGAATAGGACGGTTGATCATCGAAAATGGGCGTCCAGGTAATCCCGGCATTGCTGGTTTTCCAAACACCGCCCGAGCCTACAGCCACATACCACTGGCTAGGTCGGTCCGGGTGGATGTCGATATCGGCGATACGTCCACCCATAAAGGCCGGCCCAACGCTGCGCATCTGCAGCCCCTTGGCCGCTTCAGCGATCACATCATTCTCTGTTGTCGCCGCTGATACCAGTCCAACCTGCAATAGGCTCGCACAAAGAATCAGGCACAGAGTGAGCTTGTTGATGCTATTCATTCGATGATTTCCCACGTGTGGTCGAACCCGGTCCAACCTGTTGTTATTCAGCAAGGCGTCGAGTTTATCACCCCGTAGGTACGAGAGGTCCCGGTTCCGCCGAGGGCTCACTTTCGCGCAATTGCAACGAAAACCGGAAGGAGTGACTAGGCTGAGATTGACTGCAGCAACGCCAGATGGGTTTCGTTGGTCGCTAGGGTTCGATGCTGTACTGGCGAATCGTGAAGAAGCAGCGCCGATCTTCGAGACTCCGGGCCTCCAAAAACGTCATTCGGGCCCTCATTTATCGTCATTCCGGGCCAGGACCCGGAATCCAGAAGCGCGCAGCGCCAATCCAATAAAGTCGATCCATATCGACGGAAGTTGAAGTCGGAAAAGAGCCTGGTCCAAGAACTGTTCCTCCTTCCCTCATCAGAGGGTGTTGCAATAGTCCATCCTGGACTAGCAACACCGCGGAACCCGAGAAGCGCGGTTATCGGGTTCCTTACATTTCAATGGCTTAGGGCCCATCGAAATGAGCGATACATCCATGTATCGAGTCGGCTGTGGTTTCGCAACAGCCTCATCAATCGTTCGGAAATTGCTCTCGGTCTTGGTCGGTGGCCTTGTCGTTGCACTCACCGCGAACCGTCATCAAGCCCTGAACGACGGTGGTTTGGTCAAGCACGGTATAACCGACTTCGCAGAATCCAGTCTGCTGCAATTGAGCATCCAGCCTGGCTGTCAGCATCTGCTCCATACGTTGCTGCATCTCGGCTCGGTCAGGCGCGCCGCGATTCGGGCCCCCGGAGCCTCGGCCGCTGCCGCCGCCGGGTGGTCCATTGCCGCGACCACGTCCTCCACGCGGACCGCCCCCACCCCGGCCCTGCGGCTCAAGGGCCAGACTGAACTGCTTGGTGCCATCTTCGCCGATATGTGTCGCAAAGTACTCTACGAATTCAGGACGTTTCGGTTCTTTGCTACTGCATGCTGAGGCACATGAAGCCGCAACAATCGGCAGGATGATGAGTTTAAGGGTTGGTGCTTTCAATGTATTTGCCTGATGTGGACCAGGCCATCAATGTGCCATCGAAGTATGGAAAAAAAATGTGGACGCAGACGGCATCTGCCTGGTTCTATTGTTGATGGCGCTACGCGCTTCTGGATTCCGGGTCCAGGCCCGGAATGACGATGGTGTGTGCGGGGCTGATCGTCAGGACGTCAGTACCATGGGGGTCTGGTCGTGACGTTTGATGTTGTCGACACCACAATGTCTGCTAGACCAGACCACTGCTCACAGTTAGATGGTCTATACTCGGCTCACAAACAAGGCCCAGATTCCGAGGGGAGGGCCAATGGGGTCGGCGACTGGCCGATGCCAAAAACGGGGAGATAATCTGATGGTGTGGAGTGGCGACCGAGCAGTCAAAGCCTGGGTGGCGTTGTGGCTAGTTGTTGTGATGTCTTGTCAGGTGATGGCCGAGGCTCCCACGAGTGGTGACGCGTCGTCGAAGTTGGCAAGCCTGGAGGAGGCACAGCAGGAATTTGTCTCATCCGGCGAAATCCTGACCTATATTCCGGAACGCCAGTGGCAGCATGAGCTGGCAAGCCGAGATATCGATAGCCTGCGTGCCCTGGTCAACGACCTGATGACGCTGGCGGCTGAAATGGGCTATGACCCGCAGCGCGACATGGGAGCGATCCCCCTGAATCTGGCCTCCAAACGCTTCAACCAACGCCCACCGACGCCAGCCCCACTTCGCGATTTTGAGCGAGAACCAGGGCCGTTCGGCGTGCATCGTTACCAGTTTCCCAAGTCGGGCGTGCCAACATTTGCTGGTGCCGATGTTGCGATATATCCTGAGGATCTGGTCGCGGGCAAGGTCGACGTGGCCTTTGTCGGAGTGCCGAGCAACCAAAGCAGCGGACGACGTGATGCCTCTGCCGCACCAGTCGAAATGCGGTCATTGAACACCATCGGTGCTGCTGATTTACAGTCATTGCTCAGGCCGTTGGATGTACTTGCCGTGGTCGACTATGGCAACGTTTACCCTGACTGGACCAGCCCGGAACGCAGCGTCAAACACATCTCCGAGATGATGGCCGAGACCGCAGCAACGGGTGCCGTCCCGATGATCATTGGCGGCGACACCTCGATTCTCTATCCCAGCGTTGTTGGGGTCGCACAAGCACATGGAGCCGAGCCAATAGGGCTGCTTCACTTTAGCGCCCACCCCGATGTCGCGGCTGATGCCGACCACACCCTGTCAGATAGACGCGCGCTGTACAGACTACTGGACGACGGCATCGTCGAGGGAGAGTCCACCATTGAAGTGGGCCTGCGTGGCCCCGACGTCACAGTCGAATCGTTGCAGTGGTTGCGGGACCAGGGCGTGCGATATCACACCATGGCCGAAGTGCGGGAGCGCGGTTTCGAAAAGGTCGCCAAGCGTGTTCTACGCGAGGTCAAACGTGCACCAGACAAATTGTTTTTGTCTATAGACGTCAGCGCCATCACGCCGACGCAGATGATCGCAGCTGGACGCGCGAGCCCGGGGGGCATGCAGGTCGACCAGCTCGTTCAGCTTGTTCGCACGGTTTGTGCCAGCAAGGTGATCGTCGGATTCGAGATTACGGATCTGGCACCGATGATGGATCTATCGAGACTGTCGGTGATGCATGCCAATGCCATCGTCAACGCCTGCCTCGGCGGCATGGCAGTGCGTAAACAAGGCCTTGATGCTGATTACATTCACCCACTGGTACTTGATCATGGCCAAAGATAAGCATTGCGACGTTGTCATCAGCGGCATTCGCGCGCTACGTAGCAGCCTGTCGGCTCTTGGTCTTGCTTCAGTGATGTCAGTTTGCTGGGCAGAGGACCAAGCCGACGAGAAGAGGCAAGCAATCGACACATCGCATGTGCAGACACCGGAGCATGTGGTCGGCGAACAGCCCTACCCGTTCGATACCAAAGATCCGCGGGTCGAGGACAAGCCAGCGATTGAGCTGCCCGACGATGTTGCGTCGAAACTTGAGCAACTCACCGAACAGGAAATCGAGTTTCTGCAAAGTGGTGATGCTCGTGCATTCACCGGTCCGTTGGAAGATGTTGTTGAGGCACTGAAGGAACGCACACCCGAACAAGTCAAAGCCTGGGTCAACGCCATGCAGACGATGGTCGCATACAGGCGTTATCAGGAAGGTCGCGATGCCGCAAACATCCCGCTACAAACGCATTCTTCGCAGTTTAACGCCTGGCGACTAACACGACCCAGGTCGATGGATCCGAAGCGAGAGGCAGGTCCTATCGCCTTGGGTCGCTACGATGGCGATGGTGGGCCGCCTACCTTTGGCGGTTTTCCATTGGCGTTAACCCAGCAGGACCTGCTTGAAGGTGAGGTCGATGTGGCCATACTGGGTGCGCCGCTGAACCTTGGTTCAGGCTGGCGCGACTCAGGCGAGCGCGCCACCGTTGAGCTTCGCATGTTCGGCTGGGCAATCGGCGGCAACGATCAATACGTGCAAGTCGACGCCGGGGAAGTATTGAGTGTGGTGGACTACGGCGATGTTGCCGTTGATAACGACAGCACCGAGCGCTCAATGCAGCACATTCGAGAGGTAGTTCGAGAGATCGTTGCTGCCGGAGTCGTGCCGTTTATTGTTGGCGGCGATCATTCGCTTGAGTATCCAAACGTTGCCGCGTTGGCGGATGTTTATGGCAAGGAAAAGGTGTCAGTGATCCACTTCGATTCGCACTACGATGCCTGGTGGGGAGGCAGCCACTTGATCAGCCATGGCTACCCGGTATACCGCTTGATCAACGAGGGCCATGTCCGGGCGGCGGATTACATTCAGGTTGGTTTGCGTTCGCGCGGGCCGGACAAGTCGGGTTTCGAATGGATGCGCGAACAAGGCATGCGCTATCACACAATGGCGGAAATCGAGCATCGCGGCTGGCCGGCTGTTCTCGATCGAGTGATTGCGGAGGCCAGTGCGGAAGGTCGCAAGTTGCATATCTCTTTCGACATCGACGTCATCGACCCAGCCTTTACGCCAGCCACCGGCACGCCAGTCCCGGGTGGTTTGACCATGCGCGAATCGATTCTGATAGTGCGCAGGCTATGCGCCGAGTCCAATGTCGTTGGCTTTGACCTGGTCGAGCTGCACCCGGCGTTGGACCCGACCTACAAAACCACCTTGAACAGCGCTTACATCATCAAGGCCTGCCTGACCGGTCTTGCCATGAACCGGGAGGGCTTGACCGACCCGCATTACCTCAGTCCGTTGTCAGCCGAACATGCAATCGACAACTACTATGGCGATCAGCAGCGCTATCTGGATGCGACTGCAGCTGAGGAGGCAGCCGATGAGGAGAAAGCTGCATCTGACCAGGGTGAGTCAAACGGCGAAGGCGATTCAGAATGAGGAAGCGGCCCTCGTAGTCGGGCAGCAATCGAGAACGATTTTTCGCCCAAAAAAAATGGCCCGAGTGACTCGGGCCGAAGTGCGGGGGAGAGGGGAAGCATGGGGGTTTTACGCCCCGTAATTTCATTTGCGTACCAGCATGATCACGCCGAGCAAGGCTGAGATGCCACCGCCCACCAGATACAGCATGGTCTCGTCGGAGAAGCGACCGGTCAGCGCTTCAGAGACCTCTTCGACGGGCGCGTTACTGGCGTTGAAACCAACCAACAGCAATACAACGCCGACCGCCAACAACACCATCGCCAACATTTTCTTGTTCATCACCTGAGTTCCTCCAGTATTTGGTCTATTTCAGTCAACGCATGCTGTGTTGACCCTTACCGAGAGAAGTGCAAGAGACGTGCCAGGCCGGAAATGGCGAAAAATGGTGAGATAACTGGCGCGAGCGCGGCATAATTTGCCGTGAGTGGACAAATTTGCCGATGGGCGGTGGTGTTACTCGAGTGCAGCCGACAAATGTCTACGCAGAGGCTGTTGCGCAACTACAGCCTCGCGCGATACATGGACGTTTCGTGTGTTGCTAGCCCAGCACGGGCTATTGCAACACCCTCCGCATGGGGTTGGGTTATTGAAAAACTTCCGGAGTACAGTACCTGCGGATCGTTTCGGTTCGAGCCATGGTGTCGGGGGATGTGCTGCCCACCGAATAGCTATTCCCTGCTCGAGATATTTTGTGGTGCGGTACCCAGCCTTCGAGCCTTAAATCTAAATTTTTCCTGACAAACCAGTCGCTGTACGCGGCGGCTGTTTTTGTTGCCCAATCTTTTTGCGCCGCTCCGCTAGAACCCGGTCCGCCTATCAGGGCATAAATCCCAAACATGTGAGAAACGTAAGAAAGGTGGCACTGAGCCGGCGCGTTGGGCGAAGTGCGCATAGACGAAGCGAAGTTGGCATCAAAGTTGAAGCTTGGGTTCTGCATCATCTGCAGGCGAACCTCTTCAGACTGCTCAGTCAACACTTCGGCTTCCAGGCATCGCTTTGGTCGCTGACAAGCGGGTGCAACGCGATCCAGGTAAGCCTGATAGTCCGCCTTCTCGGCTGCCGACAACTCATAGCCTTCGCCTTGCTTGATGATATTGAAGGCAATCATCGCCGTGTAAACGAAATTCGGACAGCTTTCCCTCGCCCCTTTGCGCAGGCACATCTTGCCAAAGCGGACCGCATCGGATTTGGGCTCGGTGGCCAACAGCGACTGCCAGGCTTTCAGGTTGTCCTTGATCGCAATCAGCGCTTGCTCCGAGGTCACCGTGGCCGGGTGCACAATTGAGGTGGCTGGTCTGGTCGCTGGCGTGCCCACAGGTGGCGTTGAATTGGTACCTCCGGCCGAGCGGGGTTGGGACGTAGATGATGTGGAAGAAGGTCGATTCGTGCTCGACGCAGGTGCAGCTTGTGATGCACCGGACGATGAGCTCGGCCGCGAGGCGCTGGACGAGGGACGTGATGAAGTCGACGGCGGTCGACCGCTACTGGACTTGGAACTTGTCGAGGACGACGACGGCGGCCGGCTGCTGCTGGACGAGGGTCGTGTCGAACTGGACGATGAGCTCGGTCGTGTTGAGCTGGACGAAGACCGCGATGAGCTCGACGATGACGACGGCGGCCGGCTACTGCTGGACGAGGGTCGTGTCGAACTGGACGACGAGTTCGGCCGTGTTGAGCTGGACGAAGACCGCGATGAGCTCGACGATGATGACGGCGGTCGGCTGCTGCTGGACGAGGGTCGTGTCGAACTGGACGATGAGCTCGGTCGTGGTGAGCTGGACGAAGACCGCGATGAGCTCGACGATGAGGGCGGTCGGCTGCTGTTGGACGAGGGTCGTGTCGAATTCGACGACGAGCTTGGTCGTGATGAGTTGGACGACGGTCGTGACGAGCTCGATGATGACGGTGGACGACTGCTTGACGATGGACTACTGGTGCTCGATCGAGTTGAGCTCGGAGTGGATGATGAACTACCTGATGGCGCCAACGTTGGCCCGGAGCCGACGCTTGGCTCGGCCGTCACGCCCGTTGTCACTGACGGTGCCGGTATATACACAGGATCGCTTACTGACTCGCCTTCTGAGTAGCTCTGACTGCTTTGATATCCGCTTTCCTGCGCATCGTTGTAAGGCTCGTCATAGCCTTCATCGACGACATACTCCTCAGAGTAGGTGTCTTGGTAGCTGTCCTCTTCGTAATACTCCTCCTCATAGTAGTCGTCTTGGTAGCTATCCTCTTCGTAATACTCCTCCTCGTAGTAGTCGTCTTCGTAGCTGTCTTCTTCGTAATACTCCTCCTCGTAGTAGTCGTCTTCGTAGCTGTCCTCTTCGTAATACTCTTCCTCATAGTAGTCGTCTTCGTAAGACTCCTCTTCGTAGTAGTCGTCTTCGTAGCTGTCCTCTTCGTAATAGTCTTCCTCGTAGTAGTCGTCTTCGTAATACTCCTCGTCCTCGTAGCCGTAGTCTTGAGCTAGCAATGGGCTTTGGAGGGTCGCTGCGAGCAGGATGCAGAGACCGAACTGAACGAATTTTGCTATCGGGCGTGTGCCCACGGGCATGATGGTTGCTTTGGTCTGATCGACCAGGCTTGCAGCTGACGATTGCATGAGCCTTCCCCTGTATTGTCTGAAATTATTGTTGTTTTCGTTCAGGCAACATGCGCGCCGATCGAAAGTCCAAGGCTAACACACGCCCGATGAAACCAGGGAGGCCAGGGGGATTGGCCGACCCACTGATGGCCACGACTGTCGATCGTGTTTATCGCCTATTGGCAAATAGGCCAACACCTCAGAACTGAAAGTACAGCCCTATGGCCGCCTCGGCCTGGTTGACTGAGCCACCCATCTTCACCAGTGGGCTATCTGCCACATCCCCCAATAACCGCTCATAGCCCAGCTCGGCATAGACGAACCAACGGTCGCTGAGTTTGTAGTCCGCAGTGAGCTCCAGCCCAAAGGACTTCAGCCCACCGCCTGGCCGGTATTCGCTGTAGCCGAACTCGCTATTGGCCGCTTGTTGAGCCGAAATACCGAAATCGGTCCGTTGATTGCTGGCACTTGAGCCGCTGAGGTCAGCATTGATTGTGACGAAAAGTGCGTCAGTTGGACGCCAGGTGCGACCGCCACCAAAGAACCAAACCAGCCCCTTGTCTCCGGTGGCCGGTGCGATGGACGCACCCACGTGCCAGGGCCCCGAATAGTAGCGTCCGACAATCTCAAGCTCGAGTTCCTCTTTCTGGTCACCGAGGCCACGAAGTCGACTGTCATCGTCCTCTGCTCGTGCATCTTCAGCTTCGAGGTTAAGCAACAGGCCGAATCTGTCATTGAATACGCGGCTGTAGCCTAATCCAGCTCCGGATAGGAAAAGTCGGCCCCACTCGCCGTGCCATTGCGCTACCACGAACGGGTCGATGTTGGCTTCACTGCTGTCGCTGCCTTGGAATGTGGGCTCGGATTCGACGCCTGCACCGAGGCGAAGCCCCCATGCGCGATCCGAAGGCTGAGTAGCGCTGTTGCGAAACCCAAGGTCGATGTCGATATGATCTGGCCAGGACGACTGGCCAAATGCGGTTAGGGGAAGGGTTATCAGGCACAGGGCTGGAAGAGTTGCTTTCATTGGCGGCTCCAAACGGTGGATGTTCGGCCAATCTAAGGTTGGTGCGCGCAGGTGAACCAGCTATATTTCGCAGGGGGCTCAGCAACTTCTTGAATCGGGTTAATTGCTTCTTGAAACAGGTTTTGAACAAGCTCCAGTCGATGTCAGGCAAGCGATTGCTGGCGATGGTTGGTCTGCTGGTGGTCTTGATGCAGCTCAGCGATCAACCAGAAATGACAATTGCACAGGCAGCTCTGTTCTGGCTAGGAAGAGTTGTCGGCTTGATTGGGTCTTTCATTTTGGCTGAACTAATCGTCGGTGCTTATTTGTCGGGTCGGCTTGGGCAGCCTGCATGGCTCAAGCCAACCCTGGTCGTCACCGCCTTGGCTTGCGTGCCAATGACCGCAGTCGAATTGGCACTGGAATCGGCCGTGCCACAGCCATTGGCCTATGCCGACGACGACCTGTTGGTCAGGTCCAAAGCGCTATGGTTCCTGGCTGAGTACTTCACCTTGTTGAGCATTCTCGCTCCGGTGAATCTGATCCTTTGGTTGTTGATAGATCATCGTCGACCCAGGCCGGAGCAGGCGGGTGATGAAGGAGATTGGGGTTTGCCCCCGTTTTTGGAGAAAACGACGATTCGGTCGGTTGAGGATGTTCTGGCTTTGCAGGCAGCCGAGCACTACGTCAACGTGCACCATGGCGAAGGCAGTGAACTGGTATACCTTCGGCTCAGCGATGCCTTGACCGAAATGCCAGAAGGTCTGGGTATGCAAGTGCATCGATCCTGGTGGGTCGCCGCTGCTCGCGTTCAATCGAGTCGACGGCGAGGCCGCCGGTGGTTACTGATCATGGACAACGACTTGCAAGTCCCGGTCAGCGATACCTACCTCAAGGCGGTTCGGGGCCGCGGCTGGTTGCGTCCGTCGCCGCGCAACAGACTGGAGTGATCACGCATTGATTGCATCGTCTCTGCGCGTTTGTCGGCCCTGATGAATCACTCGGCTGTCAATCGGGCGATTGCCTTCAACGCAGGTGGGTAGTCAGCATGAATCGAGACCGCCTTTTTTTGTGCTGCCAATGCCCCAGGTTTGTCGCCGGCGGCCTCCAGTGCCAAGCCGTAGACATGGTGGGCCGAATGAAATTCCGGATAGGTTTGCTGATACATGTCATATAGCAACACCGCCTTTTGAGCCTGCTCAGGATCGTCGGTAAGCCCTTCATCCCCATACAGCAAGGAAAATCCGAAAAAGAAGTACGGATACTGAGCAAACAAAATTTCTTCTGGGCTGTGCTGACGGTAGAACGTAAATAGCTGACGTGCAGCTTCGAGGTTTCCGGCGAACACCGCCGACTCCAGCGATTCAACTCTGGTCGCCGCATCCGCGTTTGACGCGATCAAGCTCTCTGATATGGCAGCTAGCTGAGCCTTGTCGTACCAGGCCCCACGCAGCATGACACCCTGTGGCGAGCGCAGCACTTGCAGGTCCGCAAGAGGGTTCGATTCAAGCAAAACAAGATCGGCACGAGCACCGACGACGATGGCACCAATGCTCGGAAAGTCTGGGTCCAGCCTGTGAATCAATCTGGCAGCGTTGATGGTAGCTGTCGACAATGCCTGGAAAGGGCTGAGACCGGCTGCGGCATAGGACTCAATTTCCTGCAGCAGGGAAATTCCCGGGTAGGCGCCGGCCACAGGCATATCACTGCCAGCGACCAACATGCTTGAGTCAACGTTTTCGGCAAGTCGGCTGATCGCCTGCACATCCTTGGCCACTTCAGTCACTCGTTCGGCCCAGGCCTCATCGCGTCGGGCATAGCGGTTGATGCCAGGTCGAAATGGCTGGAATGTTGCTGGATGAATCAGCTTTGCTTCGGGTCGATCGATCAGCTGGTCAAGGTCAAAAGGTTGCTTGGCGTTCTCAAGGTACAGAGAGATATTGCCCGTGACCGTGACACTGGCTTGGCTCAACGCTTCCAGGTCGGCGGCGATTATCTCGCTGTCCTGCCGAGAACCCAACACCTTGAACAGTTGTTCACCATGAGCAACGTTAGCGTGCGGACATGCGGTCAGATCTTCAATCGATACCGCGTCGGGAATGTGGCCAGCAACACCAATACCCAGTTGCCGAGCCTGATCACAAACCGCCAGGTATTGCTCGCGGCTGAGCTCAGAATAGACCTTGATGAAGTCAAAGCCGGCAGAATGTTGTGCAATGACTGCGCGGCGCGCCGCAGCAACACCATCGACGCTAGTCATCGGCAGCATGTCTGGCGGATAGCCATCAACATAGTCACCGCTGGTGATGAAATCTGCCGAGAAACGTCGCCCCTCACGAATGGTCTGGCGCGCTCGCAGGTGCCAGGGCAAGCCACGCATGTTGACCGCAGTGGTCACTCCGTACAACGGCAGCATGCCCAGATCCTGAGGGTGGTCGATATGTACATGCGCATCGATTAGCCCAGGGATCAATACACCACCCTTGCCATCAATGACCTGATCGCCTTTCGTTTGCTCGTAGTTGGCACGCTCAGTGATTGCAACGATGGCGTCGCCCTGAATGATCACCGCCCGGTCGGTGACGACTTCAGGGGTGGTCATGCTCAGGACACTGACATCAAGGAACACCGTACGCAACTGCTCATTGCCGCCCTGTGCACGTGCCATGCCCGTCGCAACAAATGAAACGATCAATGCTGCTAACAGACAAATCTTTTCGCGGCTCATGAGCACCACCGGACTACTTCATATTGATGACAGGTTCGGTCAGCTCGTCGCTATGATTGGTGGCACCGGCAGGTCGCGAATTCGCGTCCCGGTTGCTTCGTAAAGTGCATTGACCAGCGCGGGCGCGAACGGTGGTGTTGGGGGTTCGCCAACACCAGCCGGTGGTGCATCACTTTCGACGATGTCGACATGCACCTGGTGTGGCGACTGCGGCATGGTCGCTACCTTGTAGTCATTGAAGTTGCCCTGATCAACCACGCCATTGGTGGCGGTGATTTGACCGATAGCGCAGCTGAGGCCGTAGATCGATCCGCCTTCACATTGGGCGCGAACGTCATCAGGATTGACGATGGTGCCGGCATCGATAGAGACGAAGACATCGTCTACCTTCCAGCGTCCATCGGTATCGACGCTGACCTCGACTATGGTCGCCACGTAGGTCAAGAAAGAACGGTGTGCGGCAATGCCCAGCGCGCGACCCTGAGCCCGCTTGCCTGACCAATCCGCCTGCTCGGCCACCCGACGCACGACATTGGCCAGTCGGCCGGTATCGATTGGATAGGCTTCAAGGGGGTCGTCATAGTTCGGGTATTCGGCGCCTTCTGCCGCCAGGTCGATATGGCGTGGTGGGCCGATCAGTTTAAGCAAATAATCCTTGGGGTCGGCTTTGGCCGCGACCGCCAGCTCATGCGCAAAGCTCTGAGTAGCAAAGGCATGATAGACATTCGCCACCGAGCGCAACCAGCCGATGCGTACGTGACCCTTGGCTTGACCACGTTCGAGTTGCATGTTGGGCACAACGAACGGGTTGTCGACAAAGCCCAGGCCCATTTCCAGTGCGCCCGGCGACATCGCAGCTGGGTTGAAGGTCGAGAAAATGGTGGGAAAAACCGTGCGATGATGCCAGGCGGTGGTGTTGCCTTCATCGTCCAATGCCGCCTCAATCCGCTGCGCGCTAACGCTATGGTAATAGCCGTTGCGAATATCATCCTCGCGCGTCCATAGCACCTTCACTGGCGCGCCTTGCTCGCGAGACAGCAACGCAGCCTCGACTGAGAAGTCCGGCTTGGATTTACGGCCAAACGCGCCACCAAGCAGAGTGACATTGACGGTGACCGCCTCCGGTTCCAGACCCAGAGCACCTGCAACAGTGGCTCTCGTCGACTGCGGGGTTTGAGTGCAGGCCCAAATCTCTGCCTTGCCATCGCTAACCCGAGCTGTTGCGGCCGGCGGCTCCATCGGCGCTTGCGACAGGTGTGGCGCGGTGTACTCAGCACTAACCTTGTGGGCTGCCGAAGCAATAACCCCGGGTGCATCGCCACGCTGTCGCACCACTTCAGCGGGCTGTCGTGCAGTCTCCAACAGAGACTGCATGTACTCGGGTGAGTTGTAGCTGGCGTTGTCGCCATGATCCCATTCGATCTTCAATGCATCCCGCCCGCGCATGGCCGCCCATGTCGAAGTAGCGATCACTGCCACACCACCCAAAGCGTTGAATACGGCAGGGGGCTGCAAAGCTGGCAATTGAACGACATTGATCACGCCGGGAATGGCGCGCGCTGCGCTGTCGTCCAGAGACTTGACGGTGCCGAACAGCACCGGCGGTCGGGCAATCACCGCGATATGCAAGTTCTCCATTTTGACGTCGAAGCCGAATACAGCTTGCCCGCTTGTTACGGCATCCAAATCAACGTGTTTGATAGCCTTGCCGATATAGCGCCACTGGTCGCGGGACTTCAGTTCAACACTGTCGGCCTCTGGGACAGGCAAGCGCCCGGCCGCGGCCGCCAACTCGCCATAGCCTAGCGAGCGTCCGCTTGGTGTGTGGGTGACGACATTCTGCACCGCATCACACTCTCTGATATCCACGCCCCAACGCTCTGCTGCCGCCTGTCGCAACATCTGTCGTGCCGTGGCACCGGCTTGGCGCAGTCGGGTCAGGTTACGCCGAATGCTGCGCGAGCCATCGGTATTCTGGTCGCCATAAGCTGGGTCGCCAGGCGCTTGAATGACTTGCACGTCGTCAAAGTTGGCCTCAAGCTCGTCGGCCACAACCTGCACGATACTGGTGCGCACGTGTTGACCCATTTCAGAGCGATGGCAAGTAATGGAAACCGTACCGTCGCTGTCGATGTTCACAAACAGGCTTGGGCTCAGTCCGCCCTCGTGGTCGGCGGCCATCAAGGCGCGACCTGGAAGCAGTTGTGCGGTCAAGGCGAAAGCCGACCCGCTTAAAGATACTTTTAGAAACTGGCGTCGATCGAGGGTGCTCATGATTTGCCCTCCGCTGCCATTTTGATCGCGGCGCGAATGCGGGGATACGTACCGCAGCGGCAGATATTGCCGGCCATGGCCTGGTCGATATCGGCATCCTCAGGTGAGGGATTGTCGTTCAGCAGCGAAGCAGCCTGCATCAATTGACCGCTCTGGCAGTAACCACATTGCGGCACGTTCAACGCTTTCCAGGCACCCTTCAGCGCTTCGCCGACGCTTCCATCTAGCCCTTCGATGGTGGTAATCGAGCGCCCATTGGCCGCGGCCATTGGCGTGACGCAGGCGCGCGTCGGCTGACCATCAAGGTGAACTGTACAGGCTCCACACAACGCTTTGCCACAACCAAATTTGGTCCCGGTCATCTGCAGTTCGTCACGCAAAAACCACAAAATCGGCATGCTTTGGTCACCTGAGAACTCTCGTTCGGCACCATTGATGGTTACTTTCATTGTCTGTTCCTCATCGCCAAGTTCTTCAAGCTACAACAAATCATATGCGTGTGCACACATTCAGGGCTGAGAAACACCCCAGCTGTCGCCAATCGGACAGTTCAGGTCTTTTCGACGAGCGTAACCTGGCACACGGGCCGCATGTGACAACTTGATAAGCTGGTCAATGAGGTGGCTCGTTGAACAATTGGGAGGAAAACGTTGTGAGCAAAACAAAACGACTGGTCGTTACCGTGGCACTGACTTTGGTTTTATTGATGATTCCGTTGGTCGCCATGCAGTTCACCGATGAGGTGGTGTGGACCGCAGGAGATTTCCTCGTGGCCGGTGTCTTGTTGCTGGCTGCCGGGCTGGCATACGAGCGAGTGACCAGATCCGTGTCGAACACCTACTATCAGCTGGCATGCGCTGTGGCCCTGTTCACGGCCTTGCTGTTGGTCTGGGTTTCTCTGGCCGTTGGCATCATTGGTGATGAGAATCACCCAGCCAACTGGATGTTCGCAGGCGTATTGGCGGTGGCGGTGATCGGTTCGCTGTGGGCGCGGCTTCAGCCCCGTGCCATGGCGCGGGCGCTGTATGTGACAACATTGGTCCAGTTTCTGGTGGCGCTACTTATTGTCGGTGGCTGGGCTATCGGGGTCAGTAGTTTTGGCGCAACGCCGTTTGTCGTCTGTCTGATGTTCATGGTGATGTGGTTTAGCTCAGCAGCATTGTTCTGGAAGGCGAGCCGTACGAACCCACAATAGCAGCGGCGGAGGCCAGAGGGACTGGCCGACCCGCCCGCCTGGTTGGCGAAGCGCAGTGAAGTCCAGAAGGCCGAGCGCATAGTGGTAACCTCCGTCTCGCAGGTCCGAGGAGGGTGCGATGGCGGTTTTGCACTGCAAAGAAGCCTTCGCAACCGTTCGATCAGACCGTGGTCGATTTCCATTTCGAATGGAGCGAAATGGGATAAGACCCAAGAACGGGCCGAAACCCCTTCTCCCTGCATGCTGGGAGAAGGTGGCTGCACGTCAGGTTGCAGACGGATGAGGGGTGTACGCTGGTTGTAGATTGAAACGAGAGCTACGCCTGGTTTCAACCTCCTATCCGAAGTGCCTGCAGCGCGCCCACCTTCTCTCAGCGAGGGTGTTGCAATAGTCCGTCCTGGACTAGCAATACCCACAAGGGGCACGCCGCACACTATGGTTTAAGAAAAGCGTGGTGTTGAAACCCGTACATTTGTCAAAATCCACCTAAATAGCGATACGTCCATGTATCGCGGGAGGCTGTAGTTTCGCGACAGCCTCCCAGCGGGAGAAGGAGTTTGACCGGAGGTTCTTTAACCCGAAATCAGCAAGCGCAGCGCCTGAAATGCACGCTGATCGTCCTCTGCCATATCGGCCAGGGCATCGATAGCGTCTTCGCGCAGCTCCGGATCAGGGTGCGTTTGCGCCACCTTGGCCACGATAACAATGCCGTCGCCATTGGGTCGTTCACTCAAAGCCTCCAGCGCTGACTCTCGGACGTCGGCGTGATCGTCTTCGTAGACCGCTTGCTGCAACACAGCAACCACGCGGTCGCCTGCCTTGTCGGCCAGAAACTCGATGGCTTCTCGACGTGTGCCGCGGTGGCTGTGGTTGCGTGAGACGTCGATCAATACTGCCAGCCCAAGATCGTCGGGCAGGTCCGCGATGGCGTCGAGTGCCTCCTCTCGAACGTCTGCGTTTGAGTCCTCGCGCACCACGCGTTCGAACAATGCCACAGACTGTTCTGGCTCAAGGTCGGCCAGCGCATGAATGGCCTCGGCTCGGGCTACCGCTTGCGGGTGGTCGATGGCGATGCGTTGCAGCATGTCCAGCGCCTGGTGCAAAGGCAGATCTTCGATCGCTTCAACTGCCTCTTCGACCAGCTCGAGATTGCCATCATTCCAAACCAGATAGTCGATAGTCTCCACTGCTTTGACGCCGCCGCGCTCGGCCAGCGCATCCACCGCTTCCATCCGTATCGAGTCGCGGTCGCCATCTCTGGCGAGGGCGATCAGATGGATGACTGCAGCCGGATCGCGCAGGTCTTCAAGGGCTTCCACAGCTTCCTCGCGAACGCGCTCCGATCGGTCATTACCTGCCAGCTGGTACAGGGTCTCGGCAGCCGCCGGATGCAAACTGGATGACATTGCCTCAGCCGCCTCGCCGCGCACTTTGGACGGACCAGTTGAAGTGGCAATGTCGGTCAGAAGATTAAAGGCCTGGTTGCCATCATGTACCGCCAGCGCGTCGATGATTTCGATCTGCCCTTCAGCACTGGCCGTCCGAGCCAGCATTGCGCTCAACAGGGTGGTACTGTCATCGGCGCTGGCCGAGCCTAGCCAGTACAAGGTGTCGGCCTCAATGGTCAGAGGAAACTCCACCGATGTTACTCGCGAACGGCGCACACCCTGATTGCGATCAAGCTCGATTGCGATTGCAATGTCCCGGTATTGGAGGCCAGGTCGTGGCGCAGGTCCGGGCGCTGCCAATGCGTTCGCCGTTTCCGGTATCAGCTCATTTAGCGGCGTGCCTTCATAAATCAGGCGGCTGTTGACGTAAGTCACGGGTCCATCAACGTGTATATGTCCTGGCGTTTGCCAATGGCCGATGCGCCAGGCGACCCACAGCGATTTTCCAGCAGCTCGCTCACTGGCGACCATGAGTCGGCCATCCAATGTAGGCGCGGCTGTTGCCAGCGACTGTACCTCTAGCGCGTTTGCCAATGGAGCGCAGAGCAAGGGCACGGTCAGCAATAGACGAAGACGTCTCATTGGTCGTCCTCCATGGTTTGCAGCAGCTCAATCAAAGCCTCTCGAGCAGCGCTGATGTCCATGTCGCCCAGTGCTTCGGTGGCAGCGCGACGAATTCGCGGGTCGGGGTCGTTGCGGGCGACATTGAGCAGGGCATTGGCCGCTTCTGCTGTTTCGACGTGCTCGATCTCATGCACCAGATTTTCGCGGCGAGCAGGATCCGGCACGGTATCGAGCAACTCGATCAGCACACTCAACGACTCGCCTGTTTCCATATCCGCAATCGCATCAATGGCCTCATTTGCCACCTCGGTGTCGTCGTCCAGTGCCAGGTCTTTCAACAGACCCAACATGTCAGCTGACTCGAAGTCACCAAGCTCGTCAATCGCCTCCATGCGAACGCGACGCGGTTGATTGGTGTCCTTGGCGATTCGACTCAAAATCGGCATGGTATTGATCGAGTCGTTGTTGCCCAGGGCCTCGACCGCTTCAATGCGGACCATCTCGGAAGGGTCTGAGGTGGCCAGTTGCTCCAGCTTGGCGGCAACACGAGGCGAGTCGATGTCCTCCAACACCTCGACAATACGTGCTCTTAGGTGCTCGTCACTGGCGGCATCCAAGCGCTCGAGGATCACGTCGACGGAGCGATCGTCACCAATCTCGCCCAGCGCCACCAGCACCTGTAGTAATTGTCGATCGTCGTCACCTTGGCCAAAGTTTCTAACCCGGTCACGGTATTGCGACTTGCCGGCACGCTCCAACTCACCGGCCAGACGCACCATAGCCCGCTTGGCATCATCACTCCATTCGCTGCGGCGGTAGCGGCCAAGATGGTTTTCGTAGCAACGAAACACCTCTTCAGTGCTGACGCGTTGCTCGCCTTTGGCGTAGCAGATCCAGAACGCGGCGTCATCGGCCCAGGATGAGTCTGGATGTTGCTCCAGAAGCTGTCCGAAGGTGGATGATGCAGCCGCCCAGTCACCACTCAATACATGGTTGTAGCCTTCGCGAAACGCTTTGGTCGATTCCGGGCTGGGTTCGGGCTCATTGCGCGCCTGGCCAACGGTGGCGGTCAGCGCAAGGCTCAGGCAAAGGGTTAGTAGTCGCTTGTTCATAATCATTCCTGATAACTCTCGGGGGCGTGTCAAACGCCATTGCTGGAGCGTCGCAGCTCCTCGACGGATAGCTGAAACAGCAAGGCTTGTTGATCGATGGTGGTCTGTACCAGTTGCAAACTGGCGGGGTAGGCGTCGCTCGGCAAGTTGGCCATTTGCATGAATACCAGTGCCAGGTTGTCAGCCAGGCGCGCCTCTCGTTGCATACCTGCGTCACGCAACTGAATGCTCAACGATTGTGCCGAGGTGGCCAGATTCGCCGCAGCTCGTTGCTCGGCCGAAGGGTCGAAACCGACCAGGTCAGTCACTGGCAAATCGGCGTCGCGATTGGCAACGGCCAGCAACACCGGTGTTGCGCGGTCGAGAAACTGCGCGTAGTCCATGGCGACATGTGAGCTAAACACTGGTGTGGCAGCGTCAGGAGTTGGCTCTGTCGGCAACTGCAGCAGCCGACCCAACCCCATGCCGATGACCACTAGAGCTGCGGCTGCGAATGCCGTTCCGGCGGGCCCAAGCTGCAGGCGCCAGCGACGTGGCGTATTGACGCGATGGTCGATCTTCGACCAGATATCGAGTGATTCAAGCGGCGCAGGCATGGCCTCATTCGCCAATGATAGTGTTGTCTTCAGGCTTTCAAGTTCTTCCGTACATACCTCGCACTGCTGCAAGTGAGCCTCGAGTTTGCCGGCATCTTCGGAGCCGATCTCTCCGTAAGCTGCATCAAGCAGCAAAGGTGCCCAACGGGGGTGACAACTCATGTGTTTTCCTCCTGTGGCGCGAAGCCACCAAGATCTGCGCGTAGCTTGTGCAACGCACGATGCAAAAGCGCCTTGACTGAACCTTCTGCGACGCCCAGCACGGTGGCCGTTTCCCGCACCGACAGTTGCTGGAACTGGCGCAGGGTGAATACCTGGCGCTCCCGTTGCGTCAGCGACTGCATGGCCTGGTGCAAGGCCTGCTTCAGTCCATGCTCTCGGGTATGTGAGATCGGTGATGGTGGCGTGGCCATGGCCACGTCCTGATCGCGCAAATGGGATTCGGTGGCTTCGCCAAACGGCAGCCAGGTCCATCGGCGCTTGCGCTGGCGGTCACGACAGGTGTTAACCACAATCCGATGCAGCCAGCTTGAAAACTTCGCGTCGCCGCGAAATTTGTGCAGACTGTTCAGGGCTTTCACAAAGGCATCCTGCGTTGCGTCTTCGGCTTCGTGGCGATCGCCAAGCAATCCCAGCGCCAGGTAGTGCGCTTTCTGTTGGTGACGTTCCACCAGTGCCTGCATGGCACGGCGATCGCCATCGCGAGCTCGACTGAGCAGGTCCTCGTCATCATTGTGATTCACCGCGTCCACGGCGCTCCTTGGTGTCGTATTGCCCATTTAAGACGATGGCGTGAGAATTCGGTTTACATGGTAGGCCAGATTCTGCGACGCGGCGCTCAATGAGCGAGTTTCCGTCAGCAAACTGATGCGATGCCATGGTGCGCAATTGGCCGCTTGTAACAATAGCTGCGGAAGTTTTCGGGTATAGTTTGATCGCTTGGGTACCGCCTGATGGGTGCCAATGCAGGGGCGTTTGTTAGAAGTTGGAGTAATAGATGAGATTTAGCAAGACACTGTTGCTGAGTGCCTTATTGGGCTCAGCCAGCGCAATGGCGCAGGATAAACCGAACATTTTGGTGGTCTGGGGCGATGATATTGGCCAGTCCAATATTTCTGCCTACACCTTCGGTTTGATGGGCTACCGCACACCAAATATTGATCGCATTGCCAAAGAGGGCATGATGTTCACCGACTACTATGGTGAACAGAGCTGCACTGCAGGGCGTTCATCATTCATCATGGGGCAAAGCGTTTTTCGGACCGGCCTGTCGAAAGTCGGCTTGCCGGGCGCTGAAGAAGGCATGAAGGAAGAGGATCCGACCATCGCCGGCTTGTTGAAGGCCCAAGGTTATGCGACCGGGCAGTTTGGCAAGAATCACCTTGGCGACCGCGATGAGATGCTGCCCACCAATCACGGTTTCGATGAATTCTTCGGCAACCTGTATCACCTCAATGCCGAGGAAGAGCCGGAAAATGAGGACTACCCAAAGGACCCGGAATTCCGCAAGAAGTTTGGGCCGCGTGGCGTGATTCATTCCTATGCTGACGGCCGTATTGAAGACACTGGCCCGCTGACCAAGAAACGCATGGAGACGGTGGATGATGAAACATCAGCTGCGGCGCTGGATTTCATCGAGCGTCAACACGCTGCCAACAAGCCCTGGTTTGTCTGGTGGAGCGGGACTCGGATGCATTTCCGCACACACGTTAAAGAAGAGCTTCGCGGCATCTCCGGTCAGGATGAGTATTCTGATGGCATGGTCGAGCATGACCGCCACATCGGGCTATTCCTCGACAAGCTCGATGAGCTGGGTATTGCCGACAACACCATCGTGTTCTATTCCACAGACAACGGCCCACACATGAACACGTGGCCGGATGCAGCCATGACACCATTCCGCGGTGAGAAAAACACCAACTGGGAAGGCGGCTGGCGCGTGCCCGCTGCGGTACGTTGGCCTGGCAATATCGAAGCCGGTTCAGTATCGAACAAGATCATGCACCACATGGACTGGTTACCCACTTTCCTGGCTATTGCCGGCGAACCGGAAATCAAGGAGAAGTTGATGGACGGCAGTGTGCGTGCCATTGGGCGTCGCTACAAAGTGCATCTGGACGGTTATAACTTCCTGCCCTACCTGACCGGCGAAACCGAGGAGACACCTCGTGACGAGATTTTCTACTTCTCCGACGATGGTGACCTGATGGCACTGCGTTACCGGGATTGGAAATTTGTGTTCCTTGAGCAGCGCGAAGTTGGCACATTGAACCTTTGGGCCAACCCGTTTACCGAGCTGCGTTTGCCGCTGATCTTCAATCTGCGACGCGATCCCTATGAGCGGGCGCAGTTGACCTCAAATACATACTACGACTGGATGATCGACCGAGCGTATATGCTGGTTCCGGCGCAGGCCTACGTGGGTCGATTCCTGGCCACATTCAAAGAGTTCCCACCGCGTCAGAAGGCGGCGAGCTTCAATCTCGAGAAAGTGATGGAAGCGATGATTCCCGAAGGCGGTTAATCAACGCATGACCTAGGATCAAACAAGGCCGTAGCGAATGCGTTTCGTTGCGGCCTTGTTGTTTGTGGTAAGGAAGCTCTGATTGACTTGAATGAGGCTCCGCTTGAACTGAAGCGTGCAGTTGCTGGCTTTGCAGGCCAGTCACAATGAAATGAATCAGATCTTCCCCAAGGAAAGTCTATGAAAGCACGTGAATCAATAGCTGCGCTTAACCAGCGCATGTCTGCCAACATTGTCGGTCAGCAACAGGTGGTTGACCGGCTGATCATCGGTTTGCTGGCCAACGGTAATTTGTTGATCGAAGGCCTGCCCGGTCTGGCCAAAACTCGAGCTGTCAAAAGTCTGGCCAAGGCCATGGCTGCTGATTTTTCTCGAATTCAGTTCACGCCCGATTTGTTGCCCTCAGATGTCACCGGCACCGAGGTCATGTATGGCGATTCAGGTGCGCCCCAGTTTCGCTTCGATCAAGGCCCGATATTTGCCAATATCGTGTTGGCTGATGAGATCAATCGAGCGCCCGCCAAGGTCCAGGCCGCGTTGCTCGAAGCTATGGAAGAGCGGCAAGTTACGGTGGCTGGGACGACGCACAAGATGCCCGACCTTTTCATGGTGATGGCGACGCAGAATCCGGTGGAGCAGGAAGGAACTTACCCGCTGCCTGAAGCGCAGATGGATCGCTTTTTGATGCATGTTTATGTCGATTACGGCACCGAAGATGCCGAGGGTGAGATCATTCGGCTGGTGCGCGGAGAAGAGCAATCGGCGGTGGACAAAGCCAACAAGGTTGAGAACAAACCGCGCGAACAAGCCGAGCCCATTTCGCAAGACGCGGTCTTTGCTGCCCGTGCTGAGATCGCCAAAGTGAAAGTCAGCGATATTGTCGAACGCTACATGGTGGACCTGGTGTTTGCCAGTCGCTACCCGGATCGCTACCAGGGTGATTTGCATCGCTGGCTGACCGTCGGTGCCAGCCCGCGCGGTGCGCTGGCACTGGATCGCTGTGCCCGTGTCCATGCCTGGCTGGATGGCAGAGACCATACCTTGCCTGAGGATGTAGCAGCCGTCGCACCGGACTGTTTGCGTCATCGCTTGATGTTGAGTTACGAGGCGAACGCAGAAGGTTTGACCAGCAGCGCAGTTGTCGAACAGTTGTTGAAGACCGTGGCCGTAGCTTGATCGGTCTGGGAGGAGTTGAAATGAAAGCGATCACATTGTCTACCGCAGGTATTGGCCTGCTACTTTTGACTCCATGTGCAGTTGTCCATGCCGCTGAACCGCCGCGCCTGGTGCTACAGATCACGGTTGATGCACTGCGTGGCGACCTGCCTGAGCGATATTCGGAGCACTATGGCGAGGGCGGTTTTCGCTATCTTATGGAGAAGGGCATCCACTTCGCCAACGCCAATTACCAGCACGCCAATACCGAGACCATCGTCGGCCACTCGTCGCTGGCCACAGGCTCGGTCCCGGCCGGTCATGGCATGGTGGCCAATGTCTGGTTCGACCGTGAACTTGATCGCCTGGTCTACAACATCGAAGACGCCAACTATGCCTTGCTAAGCAAGGACGCTGATGTTGATCAGAATACCGAAATTGATCCGACGCAGAAGACGGCCAAAGTCGAAGGACGATCACCCAATAGCATTCTGGTATCGACCTTTTCCGACGAAATTGTGGCCCACTACGCGGGTAAGTCGAAAGCCTTTGCGGTGTCGGTTAAAGACCGGGGTGCGGTGTCCTTGGCTGGCCACAGCGGCAAGGCCTTTTGGTTCTCCAAGGCTGCCGGCGAGTTCGTCACCAGTACCTACTATTACGATAAGTACCCACAATGGGTGTTGGATTTCAACAGTGAGGGACGAGCGCAACAATACGCTGATACCGAATGGACGCTGATGGATACAGCAGACAACTACCTGTTCGGTGATCGCGATAATCAGCCCTATGAAACTGACTTTCCGGGATTTGGTCGGACTTTTCCTCACCCCTACGGCAACGACAAGTACACCACCACGCGCCTGACCTTGAGTCCGGTGGGAGATGAGTTGACTTTGGCCTTTGCGCAGCGCCTGGTGGATGAGGAGTCATTGGGTCAGGACACGATTCCAGATTACTTGAGTATCAGCTTTTCATCGACCGACTACGTCAACCACATGTTTGGCCCATCCAGTCTGGAGGCCGAAGACAACTTGCGTCGCCTGGACCGGACGCTTGCCCAGTTGTTCTCGTTCGTCGACGATCGGGTTGGATTGGACAATACATCGATCGTACTGTCGGCCGATCATGGCAGCCCGGATATTCCTGGCTACGTCAACGACCTGGGCAACCAAACAGCGTTTGATTTTGACCTGGACGCCATACAGCGCGGTCCGATCGTTGAGGCGCTACAACGCCAGTTTGGTGTTGGCGAGGCGCTGATTGATACCTGGTTTCACCCCTATTTGTACTTGAACAAGGCAGTCATTGCCGAGCACGGCCTGGATCAGGCTGAGGTGGAAGCGGCGGTCGCGACACAACTGGAAACCATTCCGGGCGTTGCGCAGGCGATTTCGTCCACGGCTTTGCGTGCTGGGCGAGTGGCGGATACTTTACTGACCCAGTCAGTGAAGCATAATTTTCATCCAAAGCGCTCGGGCGATATCTATGTGGTGATGACACCCAATGTCTTCGTCACCGACTTCGATGGTCTGACGGTCGCTTCGGTGCATGGGTCGTTGTGGCGTTACGATACCTTTGTGCCGATCTATTTCGCCGGTTACGGGGTCGAAGAAAACGCCAAGGTGATGCGACCGGTACAACCCTACGACATCGCACCGACGCTGGCCGCCATGCTCGGCATCAAGGCACCCTCCGGTGCAGTAGGTCAGGCCCTGCCGGAAGTGCTCGACTGATAGCACATGCAGTTTAACGCGGTAAAAAAGCGATCAGGCGGCGCGGTCAGCGATACTCGGGTGTTTGCCAGCCTGGGTGCCCTGATTCGCCTGCAGTTCGAAGCCAGAGGGTTCAGTTTTCTGCCACGGCAGCCGGTTAACAGTGTTCTGTATGGTCGTCATGCTTCCAGGGTCCGTGGACGCGGCCTGAATTTTGAGGAACTTCGGAATTACGAAGCTGGCGACGACATCCGCAATGTTGACTGGAAAGCCACC
>BQJN01000053.1 GCA_021604725.1 Lysobacteraceae bacterium
CACAGTCATCGTCACAGCTGCCCAGGTGAAGTCGTTCCCGCTTGAAGTGGAGGCCTTGGGCAATGCCTTTGCCAACGAGTCCATTGAGGTCCGTGCCAAAATCACCGCCACCGTCAATTCGATCAATTTCACCGAAGGCCAACAGGTCGAAAAAGGCGAAGTGCTGATCACATTGGAAGACAGCCAACCGCTGGCTGCGGTTGCCACCGCGCGTGCAAATTTGATAGACGCCTCAGCTCAGTACAAACGATCCAGTGAATTGATTCGTTCGAATGCTGTATCGCAGTCTCAGCTCGACCAGATCGAAGCGACCCGCGATGCCGCGCAAGCAGCATTGAATGCGGCACAGGCACGGCTTGAGGAGACAGTGATACGGGCACCTTTTTCTGGCCGTTTGGGGCTGCGTCGCGTCAGCGTGGGTAGCCTGGTATCCCCGCAGACGATTGTCACTACGCTCGACGACACCAGTGTCGTTAAGGTTGATTTTGCGGTTCCCGAGATTTTCCTGTCCAGGTTGAGTACAGGATTGCCGGTGATCGCAAAATCGGTGGCCTGGCCGGACATCGAGTTCAATGGAGAGGTGGTCGCAGTAGACACGCGGGTTGACCCTATCAGTCGTACCGTATCGGTTCGTGCCCTGGTTCCGAATGATGAGGGCCGCCTGCGGCCGGGTATGTTTTTGACCGTGCGATTGTTGAAAAGTGATGAAGTGGGGTTGATGATTCCGGAAGGGTCGGTCGTCCCGGAACAAAGCATTCAATACGTTTTTACCGTCGATGACGCAGGTATGGTCAGCAAGAAGCAAGTCGAGCTTGGCCGACGACGACCGGGCGAGGTAGAGGTCTTGGGCGGCCTGGAAGAGGGCGAGCGTGTCGTCTCGGAAGGTACCCAGAAAGTTCGAGATGGAGCAACCGTTGAGGTTGTGGAGGCCAGCTCATGATCTTGTCAGACCAATCCGTTCGCCGACCGGTTTTCGCCGCCGTTGTCTCGGCACTTTTGGTGATTTTGGGCCTGGCCGCGCTGCGAGATTTGCCGGTTCGACAGTATCCAGATGTTGAAGCGCCGGTGGTGTCTATTGAAACCACCTACCGAGGTGCCTCTGCGGAAGTGGTCGAAACCAAGGTCACCCAGGTCATCGAAGACCGTATCGCTGGCATCGAAGGCATCGAAAAACTGACCTCCAGCAGTCGCGATGAGCGCTCTGATATTCGCGTCGAATTCGTGCTGTCGCGGGATATCAATGAGGCGGCGAACGATATTCGTGATCGCGTGGCTCGAGTTGTCGACTCCCTGCCGCAGGAAGCTGACCCGCCAGAAATCGCCAAAGTCGACACCAACTCATCGACGGTGATGTATTTGAATCTCACCTCAGACCGAATGAGCGGCCTGGAGTTGACTGACTACGCCGATCGATTTTTGCTGGATCGGTTCAGTACCGTTCCCGGTGTTGCCCGGGTGCGCATATCCGGTGCCAGACGTTATGCCATGCGGATCTGGCTGGAGCGAGCTGCCTTGGCCGCACACGGTTTGACTGTTGCTGATGTTGAAACTGCGTTGCGCGCTGAAAATGTTGAGTTACCAGCCGGTCGGCTCGAATCGACTGATCGCGAGTTCACCTTGCGTACCGATACTGGCTTCGTCCGTGAAGAGGACTTTCGGCGACTGGTGATTGGACGTGGGGCCGATGGTCAACTGGTCAGGCTGGGTCAGGTCGCGGATGTCAGATTGGGGGCTGAGAACGAACGCAGCATTGCGCGAGCTGACGGCATTCCCGCGGTTTCCTTGGGTGTTGAACAGCTGTCGAAGGCCAACAGTGTTGAGGTGTCCAAAGGGGTGCGGGCTGAGGTTGAGAAAGTAGACTCAGACTTGCCCGAGGGCATGCGCCTATCGGTCAACTATGATCGTGCCGAATTTATCGAAGCGTCCATGAACGAGGTCTACAAGGCGCTCGGCTTCGCCCTGATCCTGGTGTTGGCCGTCATCTATTTGTTTCTCGGCACGCTGCGCGCCACCATCATTCCGGCGCTGGTCGTGCCAATTTCCATTATCGCCACATTCATCGTCATGTCGGCGCTGGGCTACACCATCAATATTCTCACCTTGCTCGGCCTGGTGCTGGCTATTGGGCTGGTGGTCGATGATGCCATTGTCGTTCTTGAGAATATCTATCGCAAAGTGGAGGAGGGCCAACGTGGCCTGCTTGCCGCCTTGGATGGTTCAAAGGAAATTGGCTTTGCGGTCATTGCTACCACTCTGGTCCTGGTGGCGGTCTTTGTCCCGTTGTCATTCGTACAGGGTGAAGTAGGGCGGCTATTTCGGGAGTTTGGGATCACGCTGGCTGCAGCAGTGATCTTTTCCAGTCTAGTGGCGCTGACCTTAACGCCCATGCTGTGCTCCAAGATGTTTCATCGCAGTGATCGCAAGAGCGGTCTGGCGGCATTCATCGATCGGATGTTTCGCAAGCTATCCAGCCGCTACGAGCGGGTGCTGTCGGGCGTAGTAAAGAAGCCCTGGCTGGCGCTGTTGGCCACGCTGGCGATCACCGTTTTGGCGGGGGGGTTGTTGCGCGTTTTGCCCACCGAGTATGCGCCAGCGGAAGACCGCGGGGTGTTCTCGGTGGTCATCCAGGCCCCGGAAGGGGCGACGCTGTCGTATACAGACCGCTACGCCCGCGATATGGAAACGGTCCTGCTCGATGAGATGGACCAGGGCGATACCGTGATGCGCTTCCTGACCCGTGTTCCTGGCAACTGGGGTGGGTCTGAAGTCAATAGTGCGCGCGCCATCGTGTTGCTCGAACATTGGGATGATCGAGAGGAACCCGATACAGCCGTAGTACAGCGGGTGAGCGATAAATTGCAGGAACTGCCCGGAGTTCGTGCCTTCGTACGAACCTCCCGTAGCCTGGGCATTCGTGGCGACGGCGACCCGGTGCAGTTGGTGCTGGGCGGGCCGGATTATGAACAGTTGAAGCTTTGGCGCGATCGCATGATTGAAGCGATGGAGAACATGCCTGAGTTGACCGGGCCTGAGTCGGATTTTTACGAACGCAAGCCGCAGATGAAAATCAGTGTAGACCGAGATCGTGCTGCGGCACTGGGCGTTTCGCTGTCGGTGGTGGGGCGGACTCTGGAAACCATGCTCGGCTCGCGAACGGCCACGACCTATGTTGATCGGGGCCGAGAATACAACGTGGTATTGATGGGGCGTGATGCCGACAGGGCCAGCCCCAACGATCTGACCAACTTGTATGTTCGCTCCAGCACGACCGGACAACTGGTGCCTTTGTCCAACCTGGTACAAATCAGTGAAGAGGCCGGGGCAGCTGAGTTGAATCGAAACAATCGTATGCGCTCGATCACTGTCAGTGCCGGCCTGGCCGAGGGTGTGCGCTTGGGTGAGGCAATCGAAGCCCTGCGTGAGGTGGCTCAGGCCACATTGCCGGCCAGCGCCAGGCTCAGTTGGGATGGCGAATCCGAGGAATTCCTGGAGTCGGGCTCATCGCTCTACATCACTTTCGGGCTGGCGCTGCTAATCGTGTTTTTGGTGCTCGCTGCGCAATTCGAAAGCTTCATCAATCCCATCGTCATACTGGTGACGGTGCCTTTGGCCTTAAGCGGTGCGTTGCTCGGGCTGTGGGCTTATGGAGGCAGTGTCAACGTATTCAGTCAGATCGGCGCAGTGTTGCTGATCGGCCTGTCGGCGAAAAATGGCGTGTTGATCGTTGAATTCGCCAACCAACTTCGAGACCGTGGCGTGGAATTTACTGAAGCGGTCCGTTCCGCTGCCGCAGTCAGACTGCGACCGATTCTGATGACCAGCGCCTGCACCACCTTCGGTGCAATGCCCTTGCTGTTGGCCGCTGGCGCTGGTGCCGAGTCCAGGCAACCTATCGGTGTGGTTGTGGTGTTTGGTGTCGCCATTTCGGCGGTACTGACTCTGTTTGTGGTTCCGGCGTTGTATACCTTGATTGCCCGCAACTCTCGCTCGCCCCATCACGTGTCACGGCTGATCGATCGAATGCGCTCAAAATCGGGTGCAAAAACGACGCCGCCAATCGACGGAGCAGAGACCTCAAGCAGCGGCTAATGCAAAGAAAAGCCCGGGTGCCGGCACGGGCCGACAAAAAAGCTTTTGCAGCAGTCATTTGAAGCCTGTAGAATGGGCAGGTTATGGCGCGCGATTTTCCTGAACTGATTGATCCGTGGCGCATGATCGATATGCGTCGGGAATTCGGTGGAACCTTGCCGGTATCCAGATTGAAACGGTTGCAGAGCATGCTGGCAGACAGCAGCGGGCAATTGGCGTTTGATCTGAACTTTCGGCGAGATACGCTTGATCGGGCATTAATCGACGTCACTGTGAGCGGACAAGTACAAATGGTTTGCCAGCGAAGTCTGGAGCCATTTGCGGTAACGGTCGCGGTCGACAATGTGCTTGCCTTGTATCGCCATGAGAGCGAAGAGCGCGGTGCCGAATGTGAATATGATCCGATACTGGTCAGCGATGGGCAGATATCGATCGCAGAATTGATTGAAGACGAGGTGATGCTTGCATTGCCCCTGGTGCCAAAAAATCCGCAACATGCGGTGATTGAGCCAGAGGTTGATGAGCAGGAGCCTGAGCCAACGCAGCCGAACCCGTTTGCGGTTCTGCAGCAGCTTAAAGATTCTTGAAGTCAAGCCAGGGCGGGCTTGATGCGATGGCCAAAAAATTAAAGGCCTTGAAAACAGGGCGATGTTTGACGATAGTCGGACCTCTCCACTCAGGAAATGACGGGATGTCATGTCCTGGACAACGTATTTGATATTTGGAGTAGACAATCATGGCAGTTCAAAAGAGCCGTAGAACCCCATCAACGCGCGGCATGCGTCGCGGTCACGATGACGTCAAGAAGGCGACGTTGTCAATCGAGCCGACCACCGGCGAGACCCACCGTCGTCACCACGTCAGCGCCGAAGGTTACTACCGCGGTCGCAAAGTGGTCGATACGGTCGTTGAGTTCGACGCTGACGACGAGTAAGTCTGTTGTATTCGCGCATACTGGGCACCGGTAGTTATCTTCCGGAAAAGGTGCTGACCAACGCCGATCTTGAAAAGATCGTCGACACTTCAGATGAGTGGATTACCGATCGCACCGGTATTCGTGAACGACGTGTGGCTGCCGAAGGGCAGACCACAGGAGACCTGGCGGAGCAAGCTGCACGCGCGGCGATCAAGGCCGCGGGCATCAAGGCCAAGGACCTCGACATGGTTGTGGTCGGAACCACCACGCCCGATATCGTTTTTCCAAGCACAGCGTGCTTGTTGCAGAGCAGATTGGGCTGCACCGGGACCGCCGCAATGGACGTCAATGCGGCTTGTTCAGGCTTCATCTATGCGCTGTCGGTGGCTGACAAGTTCATTCGCTGTGGCGATGCCAGGCGTGTGTTGGTGGTTGGTGCCGAAACTCTGACGCGCATGATCGATTGGTCCGATCGCGGAACTTGCGTATTGTTCGGTGATGGCGCTGGTGCAGTTGTTCTGGAAGCCAGCGAAGAAGCCGGCATTCTGTCAACCCACATCCACGCCAATGGCGATTATTCCGACCTTTTGCAAACTGAGGTTGGTGTATCTCGTGGCTTCAAGGCGGAAGAAGGCGGGGGCGTTCGTGTCCTGATGAAGGGCAACGAGGTGTTCAAAGTCGCAGTGCGTACTTTGGGCCGTATCGTCGACGAGACGCTGGAAGCAAATGGGCTGAAAAAGTCCGATATCGATTGGTTGATTCCACATCAAGCCAATATGCGCATTATCTCGGCCACTGCCAAGAAGCTGGAGATGCCAATGGACCGCGTTATCGTCACTGTTGACCGACATGGCAATACATCTGCCGCATCGGTGCCGTTGGCGCTGGATGAGGCGGTACGAAGCGGACGCGTCAAACGCGGCGAAATGTTGCTTCTTGAGGCCTTTGGTGGCGGCTTTACCTGGGGTTCAGCACTGCTGAGGTACTAAGCCCGTGTTCGCCGGCTTACGCCGAGCGAGCAAACATCCAACACAATGGAAAGGGAGTGATCGTGTCCAATTACGCCTTTGTTTTTCCCGGCCAGGGGTCCCAGTCCATCGGCATGTTGGCCGACCTGGCGCAAGCCCATTCGGCCATCAAGGAAACCTTTGATCAATGTTCTGAAGCGCTCGGCTATGACCTGTGGGCGCTTTGTCAGGATGGGCCCGAGGATCGGCTCAATATGACCGAGTACACGCAGCCCGCTCTGCTGGCCGCTGGCGTGGCGGTATGGCGCAGCTGGCAGCAGGCCGGTGGTGGCCAACCGTCAGTAATGGCCGGTCACAGCCTCGGCGAATACACAGCGTTAGTTTGTGCTGGTGCCATGTCATTGGTCGATGCCGTCAAGTTGGTCGCTCTGCGCGGGCAACTGATGCAAAAAGCGGTACCCGCAGGCCATGGCGCAATGGCTGCGATTCTGGGGCTCGAAGGACAGGCCTTAACAGACGTGTGCGACGCTGCAGCGCAAGGTCAAGTCGTCAGTCCAGCCAACCTCAACGCGCCGGGTCAAGTGGTTATCGCTGGCGATGCTGATGCGGTCGCGCGAGCGATTGCCATGGCCACCGAAGCCGGTGCCAAACGAGCTATTCCATTGGCCGTCAGTGCGCCCAGCCACTGTGACTTGATGTTGCCGGCAGCTCAATCGCTGGCGGAGAAACTGGTTGAAATCGAGCTTTCAGTACCAAACATTGCGGTGGTACAGAATGCCGACGCTGCGGTGATGGAAAATGCCGAGCAGATTCGCGATGCACTGAAGCGTCAGCTCTATCAGCCGGTACGTTGGACCGAATGCGTGCAGAATATGGCATCGATGGGTGCCGACACCCTGGTCGAGTGTGGTCCAGGCAAGGTCCTGACTGGTTTGGCCAGACGCATCGATCGCAGCCTGAAAGCGGTCGCAATCGGTGAACCGGCTGGCTTTGATGCATTGATGGGAGAGTGCAATGGGTGAATTGACAGGTAAAACAGCGCTGGTGACTGGCGCGACACGCGGCATCGGTGCTGCGATCGCCGAAGCGCTCGCGGCCACCGGGGCTACAGTGATTGGAACCGCAACCAGTGAAGCTGGCGCTCAAAGTATTACCGAAGCGCTCGGTGAACGTGGTGAAGGCAAAGTCCTCAATGTAGGTGACAGCGAGCAGGTGACGGCGCTGATCAAGGCCATCGGCCCGGTCGATATTTTGGTCAACAATGCTGGCATCACTCGCGATCAGTTGTTGATGCGCATGTCAGACGATGACTGGGATAGCATCATGGACGTTAACCTCAAGTCGGTCTATCGCTTGAGCAAGGCGTGTTTGCGAGGCATGATGAAGGCGCGTTGGGGACGGATTATTTCAATTGCATCAGTTGTGGGGTTGACCGGTAATCCTGGGCAAGCCAACTATGCAGCGGCCAAGGCCGGTATGATAGGGTTCTCCAAGTCCCTGGGGCAGGAGATTGGAGCAAGAAACATTACGGTCAACGTGGTCGCGCCGGGCTTTATAGACACCGACATGACCAAGGCGTTGGATGAAGATCAACGTAGTCGACTGCTGAATCAGGTGCCTTTGGGCAGGCTTGGCGCAGCCAGTGATATTGGCAATGCCGTGGCATTTTTGGCGTCGGAAGGCGCAGGTTATATCACGGGTGAAACGCTGCACGTAAATGGCGGCATGTACATGGCTTGAGGCCGTTCGATAGCAATCGATTGGCAGCAGGCGCAACAAATTTGTAGATTCAACCATGCGACTCCCATACAATGGCGATCGCGCGAACTTTGAGAGGTAACGCAACCGATGAGCAGCATCGAAGAACGAGTCAAGAAAATTGTCGTCGAACAACTCGGCGTCAAGGAAGATGAAGTCACCGCCAACGCGTCTTTTGTAGACGACCTTGGGGCCGACTCTTTGGATACCGTGGAGCTGGTTATGGCACTGGAAGAAGAATTCGAGTGCGAGATTCCAGACGAAGAGGCCGAAAAGATCACCAGCGTTCAGCAGGCGATCGACTACGTTACGGAACACGTCGGCGACTCTTGATTCGTTGTTGCTCCGGACACGTTCCGGGGTGATGCGTTTTCAAGTTTTTGGGAGGGATCCCACCACAAGGCTGCGTGCTTGATTGAGCTCGCAGCTTTCGTGTTTCTGGCGTTTGTCGAATGCAGTGACGCTTTAGCGGGCTGCGAAGGCAATAGATAACCAAATGCCCAGAGCATCTGGGCAGACCAAATATTGAGGATTGCGATAAATGAAAGGCAAGCGAGTCGTCGTCACCGGCCTGGGTATTGTTTCACCAGTGGGTAATGATGTGTCGACGGCATGGTCGAACATCCTGGCCGGCAAAAGCGGTATTGGTGAGGTCACCAATTTCGATGCCAGTGATTTTTCAGTACGCATTGCCGGTGAGGTCAGGGACTTTGACGTCTCAAAGTATCTGACGCCCAAGGATGCACGGAAGATGGACCCTTTCATTCACTATGGTTTGGCTGCCTCCATGGACGCCATTAAGGACGCAGGACTTGAGATCACCGAGGCAAACGCAGACCGCATTGGTGCCTCCATCGGTTCAGGTATCGGCGGTATTGCAACTATCGAAAAGACCGCAATGGCGTTTGAACGAACCGGCCCACGCCGCATTTCGCCATTTTTCGTACCATCGACCATCATCAATATGATTTCAGGCCACTTGTCCATCATGTATGGGCTGAAGGGACCGAATCTGGCCACTGTCACCGCTTGTACTACCGCAACCCACAATATTGGTCTGGCCGCGCGCTTGATCTGCTATGGCGACGCTGACGTTATGGTGGCTGGAGGTGCCGAGTACTCGACTACACCGACCGCCATGGGGGGGTTCGCGTCCGCAAAGGCTCTGAGCGCCAACAATGATGACCCGCAAGGCGCATCACGCCCCTGGGATGCCGGCCGCGATGGCTTTGTCCTGGGTGACGGTGCTGGCGTATTGGTCCTGGAATCATACGAACATGCCACCGCACGCGGTGCCAACATTCTGGCAGAGTTGGTTGGTTTTGGTATGAGCGGAGACGCCCATCATATGACCGCACCACTGGAAGACGGCAGCGGCGCAGCCCGTTGCATGCAGGCGGCATTGGACGATGCCGAGTTGAACGCGTCAGAGGTCGATTACGTCAATGCGCACGGCACCTCGACACCTTTGGGCGACGTGGCTGAGACTACGGCTGTAAAGCGCACGTTCGGTAACCACGCCAAGTCCGTGGCCGTCAGTTCCACCAAGTCCATGACGGGACATTTGCTGGGAGCCGCTGGCGGTGTTGAGGCCGTGTTCTCGGTGCTGGCCCTGCGCGATCAGGTAGCACCGCCAACCATCAATTTGAACACGCCTGATCCGGCCTGTGACCTCGACTACGTACCGAACGCCGCACGTGAAATGACGCTCAACTACGCGCTGTCGAACTCGTTTGGTTTCGGTGGAACCAACGGGTCGTTGTTGTTTCGCAAAGCTTGATTGCGATTTCGGTTCGTTAGCAGCAGAACCGGCTTAGGCAAACGGACCGAATGCAACTGATAGAACTGGAGAACCGGCCTGATCTGGCCGGTCTTGCAGAGCGCTTTCCAGAACGTTATCCGGTCTTGCTGAAGAGCTCATCGAGCGGCGGTTCGTTGGGGCGGTTCGATATTTTGTTGGCGGCAAGTGGCCAACCGCTGGTCAAGTTCCCGGGCAAGAAACTTTCAGGGCCGGCTGATGCCATCGCACAAGGTGGTGACTTCCTGGCTGCCTTGCAGCGTTGGATTGGCACCGTTGAGTGCTTGACGCCTGTGGTCGATTTGCCCTTTATTGGGGGCTGGTTTGTCTACCTCGGGTATGAAATGGCTGGCGCTGTGGAGCCGACCTTGCGACTGCCTCAGTTTGACCCTGACTTTCCCGATGCCATTGCCTGGCGAGCCCCTGTGGCCGCGATTTACGACCACACACTCAATCGCGCTTCAGTCATTGTCGAGCCCGGCGCTGAAGCGATCGCGTCACAACTTCTGGCCGACCTTGACAACGCCGCTCGAAAACCTGAAGAAGGCGCGTTTGAGTGTGCGCAATGGCAGGTCGACTCCGCCGCAGTTTACGCCGGCCATGTCGAGAAGATACGCAATTACATTGATGCAGGGGACGTGTTTCAGGTCAACGTCAGTCGTCAGTGGTCTTGCCACTACCTCGGATCAGAGCGTGCGCTGTTTGACCGGCTCTGTGAATTGAATCCGGCACCGTTTGCCGGTTGGGTCAGGACGCCATGGGGCGATATCGTCAGTTCCTCGCCGGAACGTCTGGTTGAGGTACGAGGGCGCACCGCGCAGACGCGCCCAATCGCCGGAACGCGGCCGCGCTCCAGTGACCCTGAGACTGATGCAAACCTGTCAGCAGAACTTATCGCCCACCCCAAGGAGCGAGCCGAGCACATCATGCTGATCGATCTTGAACGAAATGACCTGGGCCGCGTCTGTGTTCCTGGCAGTGTTCGAGTCGATGAGTTGATGGCGATAGAAAGTTACGCGCATGTTCATCATATTGTTTCCAACGTGCGAGGGCGCCTGCGTGAGGAGGTTAGCCCGGTCGATGTGCTGCGAGCGGTATTCCCCGGCGGGACGATCACCGGGTGTCCGAAAGTTCGCTGCATGGAGATTATTGCCGAGCTGGAAGGCGTTGGTCGCGGGCCGTACACCGGGTCGTTTGGCTATATCAATCGTGATGGCAGTATGGACATGAATATTCTGATTCGAACCTTGTTTGCTCGAGATGGGCACATTCAGTTTCGAGCCGGGGGCGGTATTGTCGCGGACTCCGAGCGGGGTCGGGAAGTGGCTGAAACCGAAGCCAAGGCGGAAGGCATCGTTCGGGCGCTGAAGTCATGAGTTTTGACCGTGCACGTGCCTATGGTGATGGCGTTTTTGAGACGATCGCTATCATCGGTGGTAAACCGCAGCATTGGCATCGGCATATGCAACGCCTGCATCGTGGTTGTCGTGTCCTGGGCTTGGCCTTGCCCGACCCAAGTCAATTGCTGCAACGTTTGATCGGCGAGGCGGACCCGACACAAAAGCAGGTGGCGAGGATTGCGGTCTGTCGCCAGGGTGATCGGGGTTATCGTGCGGAATTCGTTTGTGCTGATGTCGATATCGAAATATGCCTGTCGGCCTGGCCACCGCATTACGATGATGATATGGCAAGCGGTGTTGCGCTACAGTGGCCAACAACGCGCATGCCCCTTGACCCACTGCTGGGGGGGCTTAAACACCTCAATCGCCTTCACGAAGTAATCGCGGCCAGCGCCGGTTCGGCCATGACGGTCACCATGGATACTCATGACCGCATTGTTGGAGCGACGGCAGCAAACCTGTTCCTGCGTTGCGGCCACAGGGTCTATACCCCACCGACCACGCATTGTGGTGTCGCCGGTGTGATGCGCGGCGTGGTGATCGACGCACTTGCCGGCGGTCAGTCGGATCAGGTGCATGCGGTTGTGGTACGGCCGCTGGTCGCAGAAGACATTGGTCGCGCCAGTGAGGTTTGGATCACCAGTGCCTTGCGTGGGGTTTGCTCGGTCAACCGTATAGGCGACAATGCATTCATGAGTCGAGAAGTTGCGGACCAGTTGCGCTCACTAATAGGAGCCGACCATTGAGCACTAGCGATCGAAGCGTGCCATTGCCGCCACGTTGGCGTTGGGGCTTGAGTGCCCTGGTGATGTTGTTGGCCGTTGCGGTGTTCGCTGCCGTTGACTACATTCGATTTACCCAACAGTCACTGGCGATCAATGGCGATGACGCCATCATCGAAATCCGGCCCGGTTCTGGTTTCTCCGCAATTGTTGCTCAGATGCAAAGTCGTGGCTGGACCGGGCGGTCGCTTTGGTGGCGTGTATTGGGCATGCGGTCGGGAATGCTCAGTACCTTAAAGGCAGGCGAGTACCAGATGGATGTTGGCATGCGGCCTGCCCAGGTGCTGGAAAAGCTGTCGTCGGGTCAGGTCATACAATACGCTTTTACCATCGTTGAGGGCTGGACCGTCAAACAGCTCGTCAATCACCTTCAGGAAGCGCCAGCCTTGACCAACACTTTGGGTGGGCAGGTCGATGGTCTGGCTGATCGTCTTGGTTTGGATGAACCATTGGAGGGGTGGTTTCTACCGGAAACCTATCAATACCCACGAGGCACTACAGACCTTGAACTGCTGTTGAGGGCCCATGCAGCAATGCAGGCGGCACTGAGTTCCGCCTGGGAAGACCGGGCACCTGATCTACAGATCAAGACACCCTACGAAGCACTTGTGTTGGCGTCAATTATCGAACGAGAGACAGGCGTGGTAAGCGAGCGTGAGACCATTTCTGGCGTATTCCACCGGCGATTGGCCCGTAATATGAAGCTGCAAACGGACCCCACCGTGATCTACGGAATGGGCGAGCGTTATGATGGTCGCATTCGGTCGGCAGACCTTCGTGAAGACACGCCGTACAACACCTATGTGCACCGCGGATTACCACCGACGCCGATCGCACTTCCGGGACTGGCCGCCATCGTCGCTGCTTGCCATCCTGAGTCAGGCGATAGTCTTTACTTTGTGTCCAAAGGCGATGGTAGTCACCAGTTTTCGGCGACGCTTGAGGAGCACAATCGGGCAGTGGATATCTACATAAGGAATCGTCCATGAAACCGACGTTCATCACACTGGAAGGTGTTGAGGGCGCAGGCAAGACGACTGTGCTGGAGGCGATCGCGGCATGGGCGGCGCAGCGCGGAATTGATTTGTTGCAAACACGTGAGCCCGGCGGCTGCCCGTCCTCTGAACGGCTGCGTGAGCTGTTGCTGGATCCGGCGCTTTGCTGGTGCTCAGAGGCTGAGCTATTGTTGATGTTCGCCGCGCGTTGGCAACACTGGTCTGAGACTATTGAGCCCGCGCTAAAGCGTGGTCAGTGGGTCGTTTCGGACCGTTTCGTTGATGCCAGCTTCGCCTACCAGTGTGGTGGCCGAGGATTGGCCTGGGAGCGTGTGCAGGCACTGGCCGACCAGTTGCCGAAGATGGCGCGGCCCGGCTTGACCCTTTTGCTGGATCTGCCGGTGGAACTTGGCTTGGAACGAGCACGCAAGCGCGGTCCTGAGGACCGATTCGAACAGGAAAAAGCGGCATTTTTTGAGCGGGTGCGACAGGCCTATTTACAACTGGCTGAAGCTGAGCCGGAGCGCGTGGTGATTGTTGATGCGACACAGAACCAATCCCAGGTCGCCGAACAGGTTACCAAGATGCTGGAGGCTCGGTATCAATGAAGCCTTTACCCTGGCATCAAGGCGTCTGGGACGTATTGCAACGCGCCGAGTCAGACGGGCACCTAACTCATGCACTTTTGCTGGTGGGTGAAAGTGCTTTGCAGGTGGCGCAGTTTGTAACGGCATTCGCAGCGGCTGACCTGTGTGAAGGGGAGAGCGGGCAGGGCGCCTGTGGGCAGTGCCGCTCATGCGGATGGCTTAAAGCAGGAACGCACCCGGATTTGCGAACGGTTGGTCTTGAAGAAAAGAAGAAAATTATCTCTATCAAGCAGGTGCGAGAGCTCACCCAGTCGGCGTCCAAGACAACCCATCTTGGTCACCGGGTGTTGGTGGTTGACCCTGCTGACCATATGAACGTTGCAGCCGCCAACGCTTTGCTAAAAACTCTGGAAGAGCCGCCGGACAACAATCGCATTGTCCTCGGCGCAACGCGTCTGGATCGTTTGCCTGCCACCATCGTTAGTCGCTGTCAGCGTTATCGGCTACCTGCACCGACCACGCAGCAAGCCATGGACTGGCTGCGCGACAATGCCTCTGACGTGCCGGCCTCGGCCCTGGATGCAGCATCGGGTTGCCCTTTGACAGCAATGCAACTAAACGCTGACGGTTCCGCTGGGCTGTATTCGCAGCGCTGGCAGGCCTTGTTTGCGCTATGCACGGGTAAAGGCGGAGTTGATGCATTGACCAGTGACCCGGCAGGCGCCATTGAATTCATGAATCGTGCAGCCGCCTCAATTGCGATGGCAGCCAGTGGTGCGGGGAGCCAGTCTGCGGATTCGAAATTGCAAAGCCGTATTGTCACTTTGGCTGAGAGAATGTCACAGCGGGACTGGTTGCAGTGGCAGCAATTGGTAGCGCGCGCACTTGAGCAGTGTGGCACCGGCATCAACGAAGGCATGTTGCTGGATGCCGCTCTGGTGGACCTGCGCGGGCGTTTGGCGGCGTAGTACCGCGGCTTACATCGTTTGTGTCGGGCGTTCGGCGTTGAGAATGCCTGCCAGGTTGGTTTCGATTTTGGTGCGGGCCGATTCGGCGTCAGCGCCATCAGAAAATTGCACTCCAATGCCGGCGGTGCGGTTGCCAGCAGATCCGGGCGGCGTGATCCAGACAACTTTGCCAGCGACTGGGATGCGTTCCTTGTCGTCCATCAAAGTCAACAACAAAAAGACTTCGTCACCAATCGCATACTTCTTTGCGGTGGGAACAAACAGCCCGCCGTGGCGAACAAACGGCATATAGGCATTGAACAACGCGCCTTTATCCTTGATTGCCAGGGACAAGATTCCCTGCCGGGGCATTCCTCCAGCCATAGCTACAACTCAACAGTAAATTCAATGAATGCAGTTTGCATCGGTCGCCGGGTCATCGCAAGTCGGAAAACCTGATTGGCTATCCTTTCGCACCAGGCAGTGGCGTTCAAGCAGTTGCTTGTGGTCTCGGCTAAGCCAGTCCGAGCTGCGGCTGTGATCTGACCACAGGTAAGCAACCGTTTGGTCCTTGCCGTTGTTTTTCGCTTCTTTCAGTGCGAGGCCCGCGAAGCGTACAAACGGTGCCCAGTCGGTTCCCTTGAATCCCGCAGGAACATGGGCGGCGCCAATTGAACAGGTCAGTCTCAATTTCAAGGCGGATGGGCCATCGAACACATTTTCGCGCACGCGATCGTTGATTGCGCTGCACGCATCGACCAATTGTTCGAGACGGTCGACATACCAAACCAGTATGAATTCTTCACCACCCCATCGCGCAACAAAGCCCTGTTCCGGGGCCGAGACCTGGAGCAGCGCGGCAAATTGCTGCAAGACCCGATCGCCCACTGAATGGTCGTAGTCATCATTGATTCTCTTGAAGTCGTCGATATCGACCAGAACGATGGCCAGCGTATTGTTCTGACCAGTGCCGACCTTCTGCATTAGCAAGGGGAGTTTCTCGGCAATGTAGTGGCGATTGCACAGGCCGGTCAGTCGGTCGTGCAATGCGATCCAGCGCAACTCCTGCGCCTGTCTGAGCGTCAGCTGGGCGAAAGCGGAGGCGGTCAGGACCATGATGCCCAGGCAAATGGCCAAACTGGCCAATCTAATTAATGGCCATATGGCTTCTGGTGCGGTTATCGGCAGCGTAGAAGGACCAACAACAAACTCTACTACCACAGCAAATGAAATCACCAGCACACCATCGACCCATGCGGCACGCGTTCCCAGCAAAACGCCTGTGACGATCGGAAGGCAGGGCAAGACCAGAGCCACCGGCCCAGCCAAACCGCCGTTCAGAAGGATATTCAACAGTATGACGCAATGCATCAAAATCACGGTCAACAACCCGACCATGCCAGTCCGGGCGACCCGCAACCACAGGGGCATCAAAATCATAATGGAGATGGTGGTCATGGATATGATTCGGGGCAATCGAATCTCGGGATCGACGGCGAAAATCCAGATGTACCAGGGAATGGTTACAACGGCAAAAAGCAGTCCGAAGGCGACCAGTAACCTTTGCACCAGCAAGTGCTGTGGGTCGAGCGTTTGCGAAGAGGCCGGAAGCAAGACGTCCAGCCACTGCAACGGTGATGACGGCATCGGAATATTGGGTGATGTAGACCGTTCGGTCATTGGGCCCCCACTGGATGAACTGCTCCGTTCGGGTCAAGCAAGCAGACCGCTTCAGTGTACTCGGCTCTCTCCAATTGATGGGGGTGTGTTGCGAGTTGTTACAGTAAGTAGTAGAAAATATTTGGGTTTTTGGGCGTTATTGCCTAGAGCGCGTCCACAGTTTACGTTTTTTTGACCAGCTCGACCGGTCCACGGATGGCTAATCGTGTACGGCATCTAAGTGGTTTACTGCCTGCAGTTGGACAGGATCTGCTGCAGCCTGCTTTCGTTCAGGGCTCGCAAGCCGGATCTGGCTTCCAGGTTGGTGCAATCGTATTCCTGCAACACCTTCACATAATTGGCCTCGGCCTGATCGTAATCTTCGAACTTGATCAGTGTGCGCGAGCCATCCAGCAATTCCTGCATTCGAATGCGTTGCGCCGGCTCCAGCAATTCGCCGTCGCGAAGCGTATCGCTGCTGTTGCCTGCAGCGACAAAATAGACCACGGCGATGATCACAGCACCTGCCAAAGTGCCTCCAATGGCGATGGCCGGCCACTTCGATGTGCTGGTGCCTGTCGTCGAGGTCCGCGGTGCAGCGGGGGCAGGGCGTTGTTTGGCTTTCGCAGGCTTGTTGTGGCGTTTGCCGATAAGTCGAGTTTCTGCCGGAACGGCTTTGATCTCATCAATGGCCGCAACCACATCCTCTGCACTTTGAAAGCGATCGTCAGGTTCTTTGGCAACCAGACGGTCTAGAAGGGGCTGAAGATAGCTCAAGTCAGCGGGCAAATCTGGAATAGGCTCATAGACGTGCGCGTAGCTGACAGCAAAAGTGTCTTTACCTTCATACAGCTTTTTGCCTACCAGCATCTCGTACAACACCACACCGAGGGCGTAGATGTCAGATCGGGAATCGATGGGTTTGCCAGTAACGCGCTCGGGGGCCATGTAGTGCGGAGTACCTACAACGGCGCCTGCTTTGGTGAAGTTGCTGGTGCTGTCGGCGTCCTTGGCGATGCCAAAATCAACCAACACCGCCTTGTCACTTTCGTGAAACATAATGTTTTCGGGTTTTATATCCCGGTGCAAGGTGTTGCGACCATGCGCATGGCCCAGCGCGCTGGCCACTTGTCTTGTGACCTTCAGTGCATCGTCAACCTGCATGCCCTTCTTGATGCGGTCGGTCAGGTCGCCATTGGGCAGGATTTCCATGGCCATGTAGTAATGGCCTGATATAACACCACAGGCATAAATCGTGACGATGTTGTCATGACTGAACTGAGCTGCCGTATCGCCTTCCTTTTTGAGGCTGGCGACGAAAGATTCGTCATTTACCGCATCGGGCGCAACTATCTTGATGGCGACTTTGCGGGCCGGCTCGATTTGCCTTGCCAGGTAGACCTTGGCCATGCCGCCACGGCCAATTTCCTTCTCCAGGACGAAATTTGGAATCTCAATCGGTGCTTGCATTGATTTTGTGGTCTGTTTTCATCGTTGCGTGAATTATGCGTGAAAAATCGACTGGCAGCACACTTGCGCGTGCTTGAGGCATTGCTGTGGCATCGTTGATGCCCAATAATGCGCGGTAAGGGTACATATCTCGTCCCGGGAAATCGACGTTTGCGACCATGCTCTTTGGTGCGAGATTACTTTAATAAAGCAATTTAAGGCATTGATAATGTTTGACATATTCGGCGGCAGCAACGATCCGATGGCGAAAGTTGATACGGCATGGCTGCGTATGGAGCGCCCCACCAATCTGATGATGATCACCGGTGTGATGCTGTTCGATGGTCAACTTGATGTGAGCAAATTGCGCGAGCTGATCCAGGAACGCTTTCTCAAGTTCAAACGGTTTCGTCAAAAAGCAGTCGACCGCCCATCTGGTGCACATTGGGAGAACGACGTCGATTTTGACATCGAATACCACGTTCGTCTTACCGCATTGCCTGGCGATGCAGACAAGCCTCAGTTGCTAAAGCTGGCCAGCCACCTGGCCTCTTCGCCTCTTGATCCAGCGCGGCCGCTTTGGCAATTCCAGGTGGTCGAGAACTACCAGGGCGGCACTGCGGTCATCACTCGTATCCACCACTGTTATGCCGACGGCATCGCACTCATTCAGGTTTTGCTGTCGATGACTGACACGGTGCGCAACCCTCGTCGTCTGCCCGATCCTCGCGAGGCGCGGTTGCCACACCTGCGCACAGGCGTTGTTCAGCGGCTATTGAATCCGGCGCGAGACGGCCTGGACGCCGCCGTAAGGCTTGGTATGAAGGCCGCCGGCGAGGTCGCCTCCATGGTGAAAAACCCAGCCCGCGCAGCAGGTTATGTAAAAGAGGGCAGTGAGATCGCAGCTGAGCTTGCCAATGCCATATTACTGTCGGACGACCCGAAAACACGCTTTCGTGGTCGCCTAGGACCGCGCAAGACGGTGGCCTGGTGCGAGCCTATTCCTTTGCACGACGTCAAGGCGGTCGCGCGCGCCACCGGCTGCAAGGTAAACGATGTATTGATCGCCGCGGTCTGTGGAGCGATTCGAGGATACATGCTGAACAAAGGTGACTCGGTTGATGGGCTTGATATTCGTGCCACCGTGCCAGTCAACTTAAGACCGTTGGAACATGCCAAGGAGTTGGGCAATCAGTTCGGGCTGGTCTTTCTGGGCATGCCGATCGGTATTGAGAATCCGATCAAGCGCTTGTATGAAGTCAACCGGCGCATGGAGGAGTTGAAAAGCTCCAAGCAGGCGACGGTGTCATTTGGACTGCTGGCAGCCTTGGGAATGGGGCCAGCGGCAATTCAAGCGCCAGCGCTGGAGATGCTGAGCCGCAAGGCGACCACTGTACTGACCAACGTTCCTGGTCCGCAGCGCGATTTGTACCTGGCAGGTACGCGCATGAAACAGATCATGTTCTGGGTGCCGCAAACGGGCTCGATTGGCATGGGTATCAGCATCCTTAGCTACAACTGGAAGGTGCAGTTCGGGCTGATTACCGATGTTCGGCTGGTACCCGACCCGCAATCGATTATTGATCGCTTTGAGCCTGAGTTTGAAAAGCTTGTGCTGGCCTGCCTGATGGGCACCGGCGATGCCAGGCCTGATGCCAGCCTGGCGGAACACTGGTTGCAAGACACCGAGTAACCTCGGCTCAAAAACCGAGTTCCAGCTGTCCCTGTCGCTTCGGTGCCAACAAATCGGCATCGTTTTGTTCGGGCTTTCCGACGCGCGAGTCTACCGTGTAGGCTTCCAGGTCGCTGTCCTGGCATGGAACGCCAAGGGCCATTGCGTCAGCCGTGTCACCAGCCAACCAGGTTGCATAGTCTCTCGGTTGTAGAATCACCGGCATGCGATCATGTATCGGGCTGACCAATGCGTTGGGTTGGGTGGTGACGATAGTGAAAGTGTCGATTGCATCCTCGCCCCAGGTCTCCCACAACCCGGCGAACGCCATCGGGGCATCATCTTTTGATGTGATGGCCCAGGCCAATTTCTCTCCGCCGTGGCGAGACCATTCATAAAAGCCATTGGCGGGAATCAGCGCGCGACGCTTTCTGGCCGCGCGTTTGAATGCCGGTTTCTCGGTCAGTGTTTCGATTCGCGCATTGATGGTCTTGTAGCCGAAGCGCTCATCCTTGGCCCAGCGTGGCAAAAGCCCCCACCGCATCGAGCGGCAACGACGCTGGTCACCGTCACCGGTAATCACCGGCGCATTGTGGCTTGGCGCGATGTTAAAGCTGACATCGAATTGCGGCATATTTTTCAAGTCAAAATGGTCCATCACCTCTTCTGGCAATGAATGCACAAAATAGCGTCCACACATAGGGCTGCCCTGATCACATGAGTACGGTAATTGTAGCCCGTGGAAACACGTCAGCGGTGGTGTTGTTTCGGCAAATCAGGCAAAGGCGCGCCCGCTTGCGCCCGTTATACTCGGAGCTTGGACGACATGGGGATCATGCATGAAATCAGGTAACGGTAAGGGGCCGCTGGCGCAGCTGCGCATGGCGTTCGGTTGGGCTGCAGTAGGGTTGGCCAGTGCGTCCGCGCTTGCAGAGGTACAGATTATCGAGGTTAGTCCCGCTGAGCTTGCAACTGCCATGGAGCAGGAGTCGGTCAAGCTTGGCATCAAGCAACTGCTTGCAGCGCTACAGTACGAGGACGAACTGCTCGCGACATGGTCGACCACCAAGTCCAATGTTACCGATCCGCTTGCCAAGGCAGTCATTGATTCGGCGCTCATTGACCAATTGAGTCGAAACCGACCTTCCGAGGTTGGATTGCAGATCCTTGACGAACTGGCGGCAAAAACAACCCAGATCAATACGCCGCACCCGGAGTCGGCGACTTATTCGATTCCAGCACTGCGCGTGGCGGGCCGGGCGGCGGCATTGGCGGATTCCTGGCGAACCACGGAACGAGCCGCATCGCTGGCATCCAGTGGTGCAATGGCGGTTCAGGACGCGTTATCGATCAAGTCGGAAAAAGACAACACAGCCGCGTTACTTGCGATCGAGCAATTGGATGTGAACAGCCTTAAACACCTGGCGCAATGGCTAAAAGTCAAGCCAGACATGAGCACATTATTGGCCGAGGCAGCACTGAAGACGGCGACGGCGACAAGTGATAGTGAGCTGGCACTGCTGGCCATGCGCAGTGGCGAAAATACGGTCAGCCGGGACGCCTTGCTGTTGCTGCAACGCCTGGATCAAGATGCTTTCTTGACACACTTTGAGGAGGCGGCCGCGCGACCATTGCTCGGTGGCATTGCCGTGGCCGGTCTCGGGCGAAGTTCGGATGAACGAGCATGGTCAAAACTGACAGAACTGCTCGCAGACCCTGCATTGGGTGGTGATGCGGCGTTGGCGATGAGTCAGCACAATCCGGCGCGCAGTCTGGACTTGATCGAGCAGACCCATAACCAAAGCAGCTCGGTGGTGGTCAAACGCTACTTGTTGATGCTGGCGACTATTCGTTCCGAGCGCGCCCGAACGTTGCGCGATGAGTTATTGAGTTTGGGTGTGGTCGAATCCGCTGAGGCTCGGGAGATCGCAAGATGGTAAAGCTCAGACTTTCACTGATTGCGATGGTGATGGTGACCACTTCGGTCAGCGGCCAGGTCCAATACCAGTACACCAATACTGAACAGGGGCCGACCAATTTCAGGCTGGGCTACCCGGTGCCGGTACCAATGGACTCGGTGACCCCCTTTGATGGTTTTCGCAGCTATGCGTCGCTGCATGTTCGACATCAAGACCTGATGTTGCAGAGCGATAACATGACCGGCCAGATCACGGGTCAAACTCACAATGGTCGCGATATCTGGGCCTATATATTGGGTGATGCCGATGATGCAACGGTGTATGGCACGCCAGAGTCGGCAACTTTGACCAACGCCAATATTCACGCGCGGGAATGGCAGACGGCAGAGACCAGCACGGCCATTATTGAGACCCTGATCAACAACCAGGATGACCAATATCTGCACCAGTATTTGCTGGAGAACGTCAACTGGGTCATCGTTCCGGTACTCAATGTTGATGGCTTGCTACAGACGCAACGATATTACGACACGGCGTTGGTGGGGCTGGATCCGACGTCATCAGGCTGGCCTCGGGATGGACGCATGCGGCGCAAGAACATGCCTAACGTGGATGAAGTTCTGGCCACCACCGCCGATCACCTCGGTGGCATTGACCTGAACCGCAACTTTCCTCCGTATTGGGCTAGCACAAGCAGTTCCTCCGGAAACCCGAACAGTCTGGTCTATCACGGCGTCGCGCCGCTGAGTGAACCCGAGTCGATTGCGCTGCTGGCAGCGGCCGACCTGGCGCCGACAGAGCAGCTTAGATGGTACGAAGACATCCATTCGTTTTCGCTTGTCACCTTCTCAAAACGTACCAGTATTTTTCGTCGCAATGCATTGCAATCGCGTTTGCTAACCACGTTCCGGGTTCACAACGCGGCGTTGTCTGCGCAGCGCGGGTGGTTTCGCAATTATCAAGATGTGCCGGATCCAGTGGATGTCGGAATTGGCGTCACACCAGATTATTTTGCCGCGACATTTCAGATTCCAGCATGGACGCTTGAGATCGAGCCGACCGGTCAAGGCGGGCTGGACTACAACGGCTTGGGTGCTGAACATGACGGCTTTATTCTGCCCGAGAGTCAGATCGACCGGGTGCGAACCGACCTGGCAGCAAGCCACATGATGATGGCCTATCAACAAGCCGGACCACCTTCGGTGAGCTCTGTAAAGATCATTGATGAGGCGCTTGATGTTGTTATTTTTGGCGGCGACTGGGTCGTTCAAAGTGACGGAACGCGTTTATTCGTTCCCAGCGTATCAGGCCCCCTGGTCAAGGGGCGCTCGTATAAGTTCTGGATCGCGTTTGACAAGCCGATGCGATGGCGTGAAAACGGCGAAGTGGCGAACCTGCCCGGAGTACCGATTACTTTGCAGCCAGAAGTCAGCTTGGTCAACCCGGCGGTCAGTCGTTCATTGCCAACGTTCAATGGGCAATGGCTGGACCAGCCTGGCAGCGCGCCAGACGGTTACCACCAATACAAGGATGATGCCTTTTCCTTCAGCTATCGAGTCCCTGCGATGTTGCCAGTAAATGATGGAAATACCATGAACCTTGGCGTACAGGCGGTTGACATGGTGGCGCAGCAAACGGATGCCGATCCCAGTACACCGGTCGACTGGCAAGGTGGCGGTTGGCAGGGCTATGAGGGCCATGACGGTGTAAATGGCGACGTAGGTGGAACTGACTTGTCAATTGAAGTAAGCATCGCCGATGAGTTTGTTGACCAGGTGGTGGTCGCCGCGAATAGTTCGGTGCAGGAGGGCTCGGTACAGCAGCTCGTCGTTTCTCGGGTCGGCGAAGGGGATGGTGCGGTTTCCATCGAACTGGCGGTCTCGGGCGACCTCACCGAGGGCGTGGACCTGTTCCTGTCTGATCCCACAGTAGAATTCGCTGACGGCGAGCTTGGAGAGCGGTTGGTAACCGTAGTGTTGCCCGACAATCTCGAGGTTGATGGCGAGCGTACGTTCTCGGTGGAGGGTGGTGTTGTCGGCGGCGCTGCCCTGTCTGGCTCAAGTGGGGTCATCCAGCTTGTGGACAACGATACTGAGAGTCTATTGCACTATTCAGTCTTCGACGGCGCGGTTGATGATGTGGGGACGGAGTTGGATCTGCACTCTCAGTTGGCCGCCGTTATTCCAACGACGCGTTTCGCCAGTGCCCCGGTCAGTATCCACCTGCCTGCCGATCAGCTGATTCAACCGACGCAACCGGTGGATACCGCGACCACGAATCAGCTGTATGCGACCATTCGGCATGACGTGACGATTCATGGCAACGGTTCAACGCTAGTGCGAGATGAATCATCCATTCCGTATCGTTTCTTCAGTGTCCACGCGTCCGGTTCGTTGGCTCTGCACGACATTGGAATGTCAAATGGAATGGCTCCAGGGAAGATTGGTGGTGCAATCACCAATCGTGGTGATTTATTGCTGGACAACGTTTACTTGGTCGACAACGAGGGAGGCAAAGGCGGTGCGCTTTGGTCGCGTGGTCCGGCGACTCTAAACAATGTTGTGTTCGACAACAATCAGGCGCCGAGGGCAGCGGCGATCTTCAACGGATTGAAAACTATCACTGCTGATGGCTTGGTGGTAACCAATAGTTCGGCTGGGAAAGAAGCAATCTTTGTTCGCGAGCTGATGGTGATCGTGAATGGTTCGATTACGGACAACGTCATGAATAACGCGGCGGTCAATGGTGTCGGCGAATTGCACATGCAGAACACAACACTGGAACGCAACACTCCGAGAAGTTGTCGAGGTATTGCCATCGTCGACAATGGTGACAACGTCGACATTGATGGTACTTGTTTACCGTAGCCCGCAAGGCGGGCTCCGGGCTGCAGGGTCGCCTGATGTTCCGTCCCCGTGGCACTGAGCCGTTGGCACCAAATTTCGAAAATTGGCGACTCCAGCTTTCGGTGGACTTGATCTGTTCCCGTGCGGGTCAACACCTTAGTTTCTCGATGGTGCTGCGGCCAATTTCATGACCGTCTGGGACACTCGCCATGTACGACTTGCCAATCGGGTCCGGTCTGGGCACAGTACCTGACCCAATCACACCGGTCTTGATTGAATGAAACTGACTGCCGCAAACGCAGATCGACATGACCTGTACCAACGATCAGTACAGGATGTCGAGTCGGAGATAGAGTTCGTTGACACCACCTTCAAAAAGCTGCGTGGTCGATTCGCACAAGTGTTACGAGAAGACTTCTGCGGTACCGCCAACACCTGTTGCCAATGGGTAAGGCAGCGCGATGACAATCGTGGCATCGGCGTTGACCTCGATGCTGAGGTATTGAGTTGGGGGACGAATAACAACATTGCTCAGTTGTCGCCCGATCAAGCAGCGCGTGTTGAGCTTCTGCAACGTGATGTCAGAGAGACTGACGATGGCGGCCTGGACATCGTCCTGGCAATGAACTTCAGCTATTTCCTGTTTGAGACCCGTGCCGACATGCTGAGGTACTTCGTTAGCGTGTTTGAGTCTTTGCGCGATGACGGCATTTTCTTTCTGGACTGCTACGGAGGTTATGACGCGCCCAGAGTCTTAACTGAAGAGAGGGAGTGTGACGGCTTCACCTACATCTGGGATCAGGCCAGCTTCAACCCGATCAGTAGCCTGATGCAATGCTACATACACTTTACCTTTGAAGATGGCAGTCGCATGGATAAAGCGTTTGCCTACCACTGGCGCCTGTGGACGTTGCCGGAGTTGCTTGGTTTGCTTCAGGATGCCGGTTTCTCGCGTACAACGGTGTATTGGGAAGGGACCGATGAGGAGACAGGAGAGGGTGACGGCATTTACACCCCGGCCACAGTTGGTGACGCTGATGCTGGCTGGATCTGTTATCTAACGGCCGAAAAATAGCGGGCTGCGCATAACGCGCCTGCCCGCGTTACTCAATAGCCAAACGAGTTGGCCAACAAGCTCTCGTAGCCGTTGTACTCGCTTTCACTTGCCGCGATGAAACGTGAAATATTGAGTTCGACCAATACCTCATAAGCATCGCTATTCTCATCCAGAGCCAGTAGCGCATCGATGACCTGCTGACGAACGTTTGCCGGCACCGTAGGAGCTGCTGTGATTGCCGCGCCGGGGTAGTCATCGGTCGTTCGCATCGGTAGCAGATTTGGGTATTGCTGAGCTAGCCAGGTTGGGACCATGGCGGCATCGGCGTCCCAAGAGAAGACAATCTCCACGGCGTCTCGCCATGACCAGGCCTCGGACGTCAAATGAGGTTGTTGCAATGGATTGGAATACCACTGGCCGAGCAACAGCGAACCGAGGCTGGGCGATGGCATGGTAACCACCTTGCGGCCCACCAGCATCTTCAGCCCTTGATCAGCTGTGTCGGGCATAGCCACTAATGTAAAGCTGGTCGGCTCGGCTGACTTTACCAAGGGTACATAGCCGTAACGTTGTCGTCGGAAATCAACAAAGTGCGCGTCATCAAAGGCAAAATCGCCATAATTGCCAGTACGCACGTCTTTCCAGTAATGGTGGAAATTTCTGGGAGTAACCAGCTCAAAGTCGTGACTGGTGCTGGTATTTAGATACTCGACCAGAGGTCGATAGACCTCAGCGGCTCGCTCAGGGGTATGGACCGGTTGCATTACGAGCTGGAATCGCTCAGCCAAGCACACACCTGGAAGACAGGTGATGAGCAACAGCACAACCTTGATCATGCCCGAGTTCGGGGTTTTATCGTTCATTAACGGCCCTCCACGGTCTGCACCAGTATCCTGCCTGATTACAACTATGTCAAAAAACTTGTGTAAATTCCGCATCTTGGGTCCAGTTTGTCCAGTGACTTGTGACCTCTGGCACAGCGCATTGCATCGTTTCTCGATTCTTCAACCTTGGTCAAGCGCAAATTGCGTTAGGATTCAGGATTGATCGCATCAATTTAGAGCACGCGTATGGCACTAACGATCCCGAATAAGTTACCGCAAGTGGGCACCACGATTTTTACCGTGATGTCGCAATTGGCGAATGAATGTGGAGCAATCAATTTGTCGCAGGGCTTTCCTGATTTTGATGTGCCCAAGCCACTTCGACAACTGCTGCATGAGCATTGTGAGCAAGGACATAACCAGTACTCCCCAATGACCGGCATTGCACCGCTGCGCGAGCAAATCTGCCAGCTGATTGAGCGCGCTTACTCGGTATCCGTTAACGTCGATAGGGAGGTTACAGTGACGACTGGTGCCACCGAGGCCTTGTACGCTGCGTTCTCTGCGATGGTTTCATCTGGTGACGAAGTGATCGTGCTCGATCCGGCGTATGACAGCTACGCTCCAGCGATCGAGCTGGCGGGAGGGCAGCCCGTGCACATCCCGCTCATTGACGGCACTTTTGCTGTTGATTGGGATCGAGTTCGCAGCGTCATCACTCCACGCACCAGAATGATTGTGGTCAACAGTCCACACAACCCGACCGGGGCTGTTTTCCGGCCAGCAGACCTCGAAGCATTGTGGGCGTTGGTGAAAGGGACCAATATTCTAGTTCTGTCCGACGAAGTGTATGAATTCATGACCTACGATGGGCAAGCACATCAGAGCGTGTTGAGGCATGAGGGGCTGAGGCAACAAGCGCTGGTCATTTCTTCGTTCGGCAAAACCTACCATGCCACCGGCTGGAAGGTAGGCTACATGGTGGCCCCCGAGGCGTTGACCCGGGAGTTTCGAAAAGTGCATCAGTTCCTCAACTTTTGCACCATGACACCTGCGCAATTTGCCTATGCGGACTTCTTGCGATCGGAGCCCAACCATCCCATTGAGCTACCAGACTTTTATCAGGCCAAGCGCGACACGTTTGCGACGATGTTGGGGCAGACCAGGTTCAAATTCACACCAGCGCCCGGTACCTATTTTCAGTGCGCTGACTACTCAGATATCTCAGACCTCCCGGACACCGAGTTTGCGCGATGGTTGACCACCGAGCATGGCGTGGCAGTCATACCAGTGAGTGTGTTCTACCGGGATCCGCCAAAGCATCAGAAGGTCGTCCGTTTCTGTTTCGCCAAGGATGACCAGACCATTGCCGAGGCGGGGGCGCGTCTATGTCAGCTTTGAGTATAGGGCTATTGCAGGGTGAGCTGCGTTGGCACCAACCGGCGGCCAATCGTCAACACTATGGTCGGCTGATTGAACAGTCGGAACGTTGTGATTTGTATGTTCTGCCTGAAATGTTTACGACAGGATTTACCATGCGGCCCGCGGAAGTGGCCGAAGCGATGTCGGGCGATACCGTAACCTGGATGCAAGCGCTTGCTGCCGAAACAGGAGCGGCTCTGTGCGGAAGTGTTGTGATTGCCGAGGGCGAGCAGTTTTACAATCGCTTCCTGTTTGTGACGGCCGATGGAGTTCAAGCTCAGTACGACAAACGGCACCTGTTCACGCTCGCTGGTGAGGATCGGCCATACACAGCGGGACAGAAACGCGTAGTCATCGACTATCGAGGCTGGCGCATTTGCCCTCAGGTTTGTTACGACCTGCGATTTCCGGTGTTTTCGCGCAATCGTGGCGACTACGACGTTCTGATTTACGTAGCCAATTGGCCGCGACCTCGGCAGCATGCCTGGGATACTCTGTTGCAGGCCAGGGCCATTGAAAATCAAGCGTATTGCATCGGTGTCAACCGTATCGGTCAGGATGACAACGGTCTTAAATACCAGGGGGGGAGTGCGGCCATCGATTACCTTGGTCAGCCGATCTACCATGCCGGCGACCTACCGGGTGTTGGTCGGTGCCAGCTTTCGCTGCAGGAACTTCAACAGCACCGGCGTCAATTGGCCTTCCTCGCTGATTCTGATCCGTTCGAGCTGATCTGAGCAGCTATCATTGCATGAACAAGGTGGCATAGGGCTGTGATCGATTTGTCGAGCCCGCGGGTTAGTGTGGTCATGCCTGTTTTCAACGCGGCTTCGACCTTGCCGACGGCCATCGAGTCGGTGTTGGCCCAGTCACTCCGAGCCTTCGAACTGTTAGTGATTGATGATGGTTCGTCGGACCAAAGTCCAGATATCGCTGAACGTTTCGCTGCAAGCGACCATCGGATTCGAGTCGTTCGTTTGCAGCACGTTGGCTTGGTAGGTGCCTTGAACCGTGGTTGTCGTGAGGCACGGTCACAATACGTCGCTCGAATGGATGCTGACGATCTAATGCACCCGAAAAGACTAGGCCATCAATGGGATGCCATGCAGGCAGATCCGAGCCTGGCCGTGCTTGCCTGTCAGGTTGAGGTCTTTTCAGAGGGTTTGCTTTCCGAGGGTCTTGCGCGCTATTTCGCTTGGCAAAACAGCTGCGTCTCTGCGCAGCAGGTTGCGGCGAATATATATAGGGAGGCACCGTTCGCCCACCCCAGCGTGATGCTGCGTCGCGATGTCCTCACTGCCATTGGCATGTATCGCGACGGGGATTTTCCAGAAGACTATGAGCTTTGGCTACGACTTCACGCCGCCGGCTACAAGATGGAAAAATTGCCCAAGGTCTTGATGAAGCTTCGCGAGCATGCTCGCCGTGCAACACATAACGATGCGCGCTACAGCGATCAGGCGTTTTCAAAAATTCGCGCCCGGTATCTGGCCGACGACAGCAGAATGAAGCAGCCTTATGTGGTCTGGGGCGCAGGCAGACGAACCCGTCAACGACTTGGCCTTTTGCTTGATCTGGTTGGTTGTCCGGTGGCCTGGGTCGATATTGACCGCAGAAAAATTGGCCAGTCGATCCAAGGCAGCCCAGTGGTTTCACCCGATTGGTTGCTTGCCAACCGCCAGGCAATGATTCTGGCTGCCGTGCGTAACCACGGTGCCATGGAACAGATTTCATCCTGGCTGGAACAAAACCAGTTTCAAATAGCCACCCACTGGCTACCGGTTGGGTAAATCGGCATCAATGCCGAGTGCCTTAACGGCACTCGGCGCCGATTTACGACGGTACTGGACCAGCCTATTGGAAATGCGGTGACGGCCATCCCTGGCGAAGTGCAGTCCTTGGTAGGTACCCCCAGCCTCACCATCCATGGTGAGTCGTTCAGCGGGATCGAATGCCGTTAAGGCATTCGCTCTAGATCCGCTTCACCCAGGGACGGTTGTTGCCATCATCGCTTTCGAAGCTGACCGCCTTAATGGCACTCGATCCCTCGCGAACGACCGCACATGGGTGAGCGGGATAAGAGGTCGAGTGCCTTGAATGGCACTCGATCCCTCGCGAACGACCGCACATGGATGTGCGGGCTGGGCTCACCAACGAAGTGCCAGCGTTTCGCCATGGATGGCAGCTCCGACGGCGACCTACATCGGCCAACCCCGTCACCGCAAATAAACACCCAGTAAAACTTGATCAAGGCTTGCCACCTCACCGACAAATGATTACTCTCGAAACCATTCCTTTCTGTTGATTCCTGGACTCATTTCCGTGTGCTCTATCTTCGGTATTATCGGCGCCGGTCGCGGCGTTGAAGGCCTGCGCAAGCAAGCCTTGAAATGTTCTCGTTTGCAGCGCCATCGTGGCCCAGATTGGTCAGGCGTGTTTGCAGACGACAATGCGATTTTGGCCCATGAGCGCTTGTCGATTGTCGATCTCGAACATGGCGCGCAACCCCTGTTGTCCGATAACGAAGATCAGGTTTTGGCCGTCAACGGTGAGATCTACAACCACCTGGAGCTAGCCAAAGGCCTGCAAAATGAGTACGCGTTTCGGACTCGTTCCGACTGCGAGGTTCTGATCCCGCTATTAAGGGAAAAGGGGTTGGCCGGTCTGGAACAGATCAACGGCATGTTTGCCTTTTTGATGTATCAACGTTCGACCGGGCAGTGGATTGTGGCACGCGATCCGCTGGGGATCATTCCGTTGTACTACGGTTACGACGTTTCGGGTCGCTTGTATTTTGCATCCGAGATGAAAGCCTTGATCCCGGTGTGTGCGCGCGTCGCCGAATTTCCACCCGGCCATGTCTGGGCGTCTGAGCAGCCGGCACCGCAGCGATATGACCATCGACCGTGGCGCGATCACGATACCGTTGTTGCCAGCCCGCGGTCGGACGACGAGATCGCTGACGCGTTGGATGCGGCAGTGGCGCGCCACATGATGTGCGACGTTCCCTATGGGGTCTTGTTGTCTGGAGGGCTTGATTCGTCTCTGGTGGCGGCGTTGGCACAACGGCACGCCAAGAAACGGGTGGAGGACAACGAACAATCGCCTGCCTGGTGGCCTCAACTGCACTCATTCGCCATTGGACTTGAAGGCTCACCCGATTTGGAGGCCGCGAAGACGACGGCAGAAGCACTAGGCACCATCCATCACACCATGGTGTTTACAGTGCAGGAAGGCCTGGATGCTTTGCGTGACGTCATCCATCACATTGAATCGTTTGACGTCACGACCATCCGTGCATCGACGCCGATGTATCTGCTGGCACGTCGGATCAAAGCGACCGGCATCAAAATGGTCTTGTCTGGTGAAGGCTCTGATGAGATTTTCGGTGGCTACCTGTATTTTCACAAAGCGCCGGATGCCAGGAGTCTGCACGAAGAAACTGTTCGAAAGCTGGCGGCTTTGCATCAATATGACTGCCTTCGCGCCAACAAGTCGATGGCGGCCTGGGGAGTAGAGGCGCGTGTACCGTTCCTGGATCGCCATTTCCTGGACACAGCCATGTCGATCGACCCAGCAAGCAAGCTGTGCACCGATGGACGTATGGAGAAGCACGTCCTCCGCAAGGCATTTGATGGTGTGTTGCCCGAAGACATTCTGTGGCGTCAAAAAGAACAGTTTTCTGACGGGGTTGGTTATTCATGGATTGATGCTCTACGTGATCATGCAGCGAAGGAAGTCACCGATGAGCAAATGCGCTCGGCACCATTTCGCTTCCCCGTTGGCACACCGCAAACCAAAGAAGCCTTCCTGTATCGCTCGATCTTCGAGGAACTGTTTCCTGTGGCTGGTGCTGCCGATTGCGTTCCGAGCGGGCCGTCGGTTGCATGTTCCAGCGCAGCGGCATTGGAGTGGGATCCGAGCTTGAAGAAGAATCTGGACCCCTCCGGTCGCGCCGTTTCTGTGCACACTTCGGCGGTTTAGTGCCTGTGCATGGCCTGGTCTGCATGTGCGGGTCTGCCAGCTCGGTCGGCCCGCGATGGTGGTCGCTCTAAAGATAAAAGCAGGTCACCGCATTGGAGGCCGCTGCTTGTCGTAAATGAGGCGGAAACACTGGTTACTCAGACCGCCTTGCGTACATGGAGGGTGTTTGCAGTAGTCCGTCCTGGACTAGCAACACCACGGAACTCCATGGCTTTCGCCTGTCCGTAAATCGTCTCACTCTCTCGGAAGGCTGCTCGCTAGTTTTGGTCATCCGACTCGACTACACGCTCGAACTGACTAACGAATTTACGTGGCCAATGGTTTGGTGCCTCGTTGGATCTGTTGACGTGAACGTCCCAGGTGTAGTGATTGTCATCGACAAAGGTGATGACACCCCAATTGCGCGTATACGTGCCGTCGCGTTGTGGCATCGGCTTGCCACGTTGTTCGATGCGCTTGCCGTCATCGGAGATTTCCAGCGTGAAGCTGGCAATGGCAGGATGATTGCCAAACATGCCGACTCTTTGGAACTCCTCAGTGAAGCGGTTGTAGTTCAGGAACTCGACGAATGTGCGTTGTTTGCCGTTGTAAACACCTGTGCCTTGGCAGCGGATATATGCACCGTCCAGGGCGTACGCGCATTCGGTCTCGCCGGTTTCGTGATAATCAAAGCCGGCAAGCTCAGTGGCCTCGTCCACATACCGCCATTTACCTATCAGGATGTCCAGGTCCTTGATCGAAGGCTCGTTTGACGCATTGTCGTTGGCGGTAGAAGTAGCCGAAAAAATGAGCAGGATGAGTGCGGTGGGTTTGAGCATAGGGCTATCTCCTGGCAGAGCTCAGTTGGCAATGAACTGTTTGATGGCGAAAATCGGCTTGTTGTGACCCTGAGCTTGTCCCCAATCAGGCACGTGTGGTCCGTGGATATATCGGTCCACCCGATCAGTTTTACGAAACTCATTTGTACTCTCTTGTGTCGGGCGTAGCTGTCAGTCTATTCGACCAAGCACAAGCGTACTGTGCCAGGAAAGATGCTAGCCATCGCGATGCGAAGAAACGGATGAATGTTTATGCGCGGACCCAAGCCGTGATCGGTTCAAATGTGCGCTTTTCCTCACCTCCTGCATTCGGTTAGGTATGCAACAGAGGAGATGTACGCATGAATCGAGTACGCATAAGTGTTGGACTGCTGGCAATCGTACTGTCTGTCAATGCTTCGGCTGCAGAGTTCTGTGTCGATGAGGTGAACGCGTTGCAATCGGTACTCAATACCGCCGCCAGCAATGGGGAAGATGACCATATCATGCTGGTGCAGGGTACCTACGACGTTCCGCCCGGCGGCTTGGACTACAT